>NZ_JAVXCI010000004.1:0-57889 GCF_036659555.1 Acinetobacter sp. | reverse complement strand
AATCTGAATCCTGTGCTTGACTTGGAAATATCCATATAGGACATTTCTATTTGGGAATAACATTCGTATTTTAAGCCTTCGATTATTAAGTGTTTTTCTTGGGAAAAAGGCTTAACGCTGAAAATCTGCATTTGGGCGCCAAACTTGGTTTGCTGCTCTACAAACTGAATTTCGACTTCTTGGGTGTTGTCAGCGCATTCTTCTAATACGGATTGGATTTGTTCAACCGGCATAACTCCAGCCGTTGGCGTTAAGTTGTACTTCTGCGGTGAAAACACCGTAGCCGATAAATAAGCCTTTGACTTACCGTCTTTTTCAGTACGGTATACAGATGACAAAATGGTGCGTGTATTAAATTGAACTTGCATGGTAAAAGCCTCCTCAGGCAACTAAATGTAAGCCCGGTTTCGGGCTGTATTGTGAAACTGGAATTTGGTAGTCAGCCGGCTGCTGATCGCACATCTTGAGTTCTAGCAAACGCACAAACGGAATGACTTTGCCATTTGGATTCTTATGCAGGTTTTGAAGATGTGATTTGCTGATATCGTAATCTAAAAGCGAATTTAGGCATTTATAAAATTAAGCTTCGCTGTAAAGTTTCAATGAGCTTATTTTTCTTCCGGTACCTGAGTTAAGAATTTCAATGCCTGCTATTCCAGTGTATCTATTTGTTTTATCTAAAAAATAATGATAGAACCCCACTCTATCAAAGCATTTTATTTCCGCTATGTAAAAAGCGAAATAATAATTGACAACTATTATTGTCAAAAATAAGCTAAGCTTTATCCAGCCGATAAGCCAGCCCTTCCCGTAATAGCCACACTTAAATAAAAATCCTTAAAAATCAAAGGAAATAATATGAATGAACATAAATTAAAGTGCATACATGCTTTTACAAATGATGCATTGGCAGATTATGATGCAGTCAAAATTGCGCAGCTCATTCAAAACAGAGAAGTTTCCGTCCAGGAAGTGACTCAGGCAGCCGTAGACCGCGCTAAAAGAATCAATCCGCATATTAATGCCATAGAAACCGACTATTTTGAGCAAGCGCTGAATTATCCTAAATTCAGCATCAACCGCCAGTTTTCAGGGGTTCCGTTTTTCTTTAAGGACAATACCGATTATGCCGGCCTGCCCTCACATCATGGCTCAAAAGCGGTCCGTCCCGGCAATGCGGCAAATAATCCAAAATTGAGCCGGCAGCTGCTGGATCAAGGTTTTGTGGTTCTAGGCAAAAGCACGCTGCCTGAATTCGGCTTAAACGCCAGCACAGAATTCAAAGACGGTACCGCCACACTGAATCCCTGGCATACAGAATATTCCTGCGGCGCGTCGTCCGGCGGTTCGGCGGCGCTGGTCGCTGCCGGCGTTATCCCGATTGCGCATGCAAATGACGGTGGCGGTTCAATACGGATACCCGCGGCCTGCTGCGGCTTGATTGGCCTTAAGCCGACACGCGGCCGCACATTCGGCAGCGATGCATCAAAATCCTTACCCATCAATATTATTTCTGAGGGCGTTGTTACACGCAGCGTCCGGGATACAGCGCATTTCTTTGCAGGCATGGAACGAAGCTTTCAAAATCCGAAATTGCCTGCTATCGGACTGATTGAACATGCGTCCGGGCGCAAGCTGCGCATCGGCTTAGTCCCGCAGTCCATTACCGGTCAGGTGGATCAAGAAACAACGGCAACGCTGTACCAGACAGCGCAGCTTTTAGAAAATCTAGGCCATCATGTCAGCGAGTTCAAGCTGCCGATTGCATCGAGTTTTGTGAATGATTTCAGCCAATACTGGGGCTTTCTGGCCTTTATGCTGCAGAATCTGGGCAAACAGGCCTTTGGGCCCAGCTTCAACGCGCAGGAACTGGACAATCTGACCTTAGGCTTAGCGGGACTTTATAAGAAAAATTTTTATAAAACCCCTGCTTTTCTATTCCGCCTGAAAAAAATTCAGCAGGACTATATGCGTATGTTCGATCATTTTGATGTTCTGCTTTCGCCGGTGCTTGCGCATACCACACCTAAAATCGGCTATTTATCACCGCAGCTGCCTTTTGATGAGCTTTTTGAGCGTATTCAAAACTATGTCACGTTTACACCGATTCAGAATGTCGCCGGCGCACCGGCGATGTCCATTCCAATGGGTGAAACAAAAGTGGATGGGCTGCCTATCAGTATGCAGATTTCTGCCAATCTCGGCGATGAAAAAACATTAATTGAATTGGCTTATGCGATTGAAGAAGCGCAGCCGTGGCGCAGGATACAAGATTTGGATCAACAGCCTTAACCGCCGTTTCATGGCGAATGCGCAATCTGAAGATTCCCTTATGCTGCAAAAGCAGGAGAAGCTGCCTGAAAAGCGGCTTCTCTGTTTTATGGACAAAGTAAACCCGCCTACAGCACCTCAAATTCTATGCGCCGGTTTTTCCTGCGCCCTTCAGCTGTTGCATTGTCTGCAACAGGCTGGCCTGAGCCAAAGCCTTCCGTACTCAGGTTCCCTGCTGGAATCGCTTTAGAAATTAAATAATTTTTAACAGCCGCCGCGCGTGCTTGGCTTAAGGCCAGATTTCTATCAGCATCACCGGAACTGTCGGTATGCCCGGAAATCTTCACTTTTTTTCCAGCCACTTTGTTGAGCGCTGCAGCCATCTCATCCAAAATTTGAATGCCCGAAGGCGCCAAAACCGCGCTGCCGGATTCAAATTCAATAATCCGGTTTTTTAATGCCGCATCAATAATCTGCTGCTCCGCCGCATTGACTGATAATTGCGCGCTGAAGCGGTATGGCGCCGGCAGCAGGCTTTGCATTCTTGCCGAAGTTGGCTGTATGTCCTGCTGCTGCGCTACTTTGCCTATTAAATCCACTTGCGCGCCCCGCACAGAAAGCCTGCCCTGCCTGACCTTCTTCAAGTCTTCAGTAATGAGATTACTGACCGCGCTGCTCCAGCCGTTCGGCGCTGTCACCGCACGCACCTGAATCTTATCGACGACATTCGCCTGTCCATAGGCGGCATACAGTTTGCCTAAAATTTCCTGCTTGGCGGCTTCATTCGGCACAGCGCCTTCAATAACTACCGGCTCTTGCGCCAGCAGCGCGCTGCTGAGGCAGAAGCTTAAAAGCGCTGCGAGGGCTTGCGGATAATGCTGCTTAATTCGCTTATTCATCGTTATTCTTCTATCGCTATTTTTCTATAAATGTTTGCCGGAACAGCTTCACAGCCTGCATCAGGCTGATCTGGCGTTCATTCAAGGACTGCTCCAAAGCGGCCAATCCGGCATTCTGTTCCAGGTATGCATCAATCCAGCTGGCGTCAATTAAGGACACCCAATGCCCGCTCTGCATATCTTGGGTAAATATACTGCTCAGCGCGGTAATGTCCGCGCCCTGAAAGCCAAACAGCAGCACAGGCGCATTGCTGTGCAGAATGCCGATCAGCAGTTCCGCATTTTGATGCTCAACGAAACGGCTGATTAAATTGACCCAAAATGCAGCAATTTCATAGCAGTAGCTAATATTATGGATAGGCAGTATCAGCACTTTATGCAGGCGTGATGTGCCCTGCTGAATGACCGGCTGCAGCAGCAGGCCCAGGCCAATCATGCTTTGCGCCAGCTGATATGGGCTAAAGTTCAGCAGCTTTGCAAAAGAATGCACCGTATGATGTTCATAAAATGAGGCTGTTTCTTCCGGGCCAAAAATCTGAATTTCATCGGACAGCTTGCTGAGCTTATCCAGCAGAATTTCCGGATCGCGGATTGAACGCAGAACCCGGTTGCGCTGATACAGGTCAATCAGGGTTTGCTTGTAGCGGTATGGCGCATGCAGGATATTGTCAAAAGGATCATCCAGCTCCAGCAAATGGCACAGCACCATGGGGAACTGCCGGCGCGAACTGTCTTCACTGCTGATTAAGTTCGCCGCCAGAAAGCGCTTATCCTGCGGGCTGGCAATAAAAAAGTCCAGCGAGGGCAACTGCGCATAAGCCTCTTGAAAATGGGTCGACTGCATCGCCAGCTCCAAAGCCTCTGTAACCCACTGATCAATCAGCTGAATTAATGCATACTGGCCGCTGGTTTTTAAAAAGTCCCCGCGCGCTGGACATTTGCCGTAATACAGCGGTGTCGTTTTTACTTCATACATGCAGGCTCCTCCTGTATGGCCCTGCAGCTGATCAGGCTCACTGTCATAGCGCGGCGCCCCCTGTACCTGCCGGCGCGGCCGCGGCTTGCACCCGCTGCTGGCTTTCAGTCATGGCCTGCGCAGCCACAATGCGCACCGCTTTATTCATTACTGCCTGCTCCGCTAAGGCCATGCCTTTATAGCCCGGATTTGCGCCAATGCTTCCGCTGGCATTTCCGCTGACTAAGCGGAAGTTTACTTTGACAAACACCTTGGCATCCTGCCGGCTGCGCCAGAGCATTTCAAAGGCATTGCCTTGCTGCGTGCGCTGCGCGCCTTCTATCAGCCGGTTGATGCCGTATTCGCCCGGCTCATCCAGCACCGTATGCGTTTTGCCTTCCAAATCAATGGCCGTAATGCGCGCGCCCGGAATTGCGCCTTTATTGGGCCAGACAAAATTAACCCACTGCTGCACGCCATTTTCAAAGACCATACGCTGGCCATCAATATCAATGGTATAGGACAGCAGCTGCGGATTTTCCAGAGGATAGAACTGGAAATTGGACTGATTAGCCGGCGCTGCTGCAGCCGGCTGGTTCAGCTCGCCTGTAGCCATGCCGTTGCTTGGCGCAACGTAGCTCTGGAAATTGGCGGCAAATTGCGGATTTATGCCGATGCCCAAGTCCTGCCAAGTTTTTGAAGTTAAGGTATAGCCGCGCCGGATGACCAGCGGATCTAAATACTCTTTCACAAAGCGCGCAATGCTACCGCTTTCGCCGAAGATCTGATTGATTTCATTGCTGGTCGCCTGCACCGCGGCGCTTGAATTGAACGGATACTTATTGGCTAAATTTACGGTAAATGGCTGATAGGCCTGCATTGTCCACAGCTTATTGATTTCATCCTGCGCCGGCGTCAGCACGGTTTCAAATGACTGCGTCAGCGGAGCAGTCAGCAGTTTCTGCAGCAGCTGCCGATCGGCCTCATTTAAGCCAACCGACATTTTTTCATCGACAAATTTCTGCGCAGCATTGAATACTGAGTTCTGATCATTAATGGTCTGCTTGGCTAATGCCATGCTGGCCGGGCCAATATCCCCTGCGCTGCGCAAGTCATTGAACTTGCTTCTGACTTGGCCTAAAGACAGCATATATTCATCCAGCAGGGACTTATTCTGCTGGTCATCGCGCTTGCGCACGATTTGATAAAATAGCTGGAACTCTTTGGAAATTACGCCCTGAGCTGCAGCAGGCATATTCTGCTGCGCAAGCTTGGCCTCACCGCTGTTTAAGAATTTGCGCTTAAACCATGCCACAAAGCCTTTTTCCGGCGCAGCCAGTTCTGCCTGAACGGCAGGATTATCCCAACTGGTTTCTTTGGCTGCGCGGCTGAATACGGCACGTATCGGCGAGTTTTCAGGCTCGCCTAAAATGTCCATATGCTTCACCTGCTGCTGGAAATCCGGGGCTTTTGCATAGTGCACGCCATTTAAGAATTTGCGCCATTCCGCAATATATTCCTGCTTATACAGCGCTGTCAGCTGCCTGCGGATTTGCTCCGGACTGCCGCTGAAAGTCAAATCATCTGACTGGGCCATATTCAGCACCCAATCCTTGCTGTCCGTTGGACTGGCAGCGGCCTGCTCAATGGCACCTTTGACATAGTCATTCCATGCCTGATAGGTGAAAATCCCCGGCAAGGCATAGCTGCCCAGCATGCTGTTCTGGCCGGATTCGCCTGCAATCTGCTTAATGGTGACCGCCGGAAAGCGCACCGATGCGCGCATTTTAATTTCATTGTAGACGCGGTCGCGCGCAGGAATTCCTGTGCTGACCGCCATCAGAATTTGACGGGTCTGATCGACCAGATTCGCGTCCGATTCCATGCGCGGAAATTTCGGATCATTGGCCAACATCATGGCATAGGATAAAACCTGCTCGGCCTTTTGAATCATTTCACTGCGCGGCATTTGCCCGCGGTTCAAGTCCAGCCATGAACGCCAGAAACGGGTGACCTGATCACTCAAATGACCGGCGTCCCGGTATTGCGGATTGCCCAGCATCAAATAGGCTTTTAAGGCATTGTAGGCATCCTGCGGATCAGTTTCCGCAGGCTCTGAATACGGCTGATTGGAACGCGCCGCCTGATTCAGCTTGATATTGCTGTGATTCGCTTTCAGCGCGGCTTCGCTGCTTTTTACCCGCTGCAGGAACTGCGCCATATTCTGCTGCGCCGGCTGCAGGACAATTTGCTGAATGCCCTTTAAGTACTCGGTTTTCAGCTTCTCACGGATTTCATTGCCGTGGTACAGGCCGAAACTGTATTTCAATGGGCGCTCCTGATCAAAATGATCCAGCTGCTGCAGATGCCCCTGCAGAATCAGCAAAGCATCCAGCTGCGTAGACAATTCATTGCCCGAACGGCTTTCCATTTGCACAACTTTATCTAAATCTGCCTGCACTTCGGCAATCAGCTGCTGATTATTGCGGTATGACCAAACCCAGAGGCTCAAAATAACCGCCACGGCAATTAATGCGCCAATAAACAGCAGGAAACGCTGGCGCTTGCGCGCAGGGTTAATATGCTGCTTCACCAGGTTTTTGTCTTTTAAAATCACGCTGGAAAATAAGCCTTTCAGGAAATAGCCGTGATCCTGTGAAATTGAATTGGCCGGAATGCCGAATCCGCTGTCAGCGCCCTTAATCAAATGAAAATCTTCGGCAATCTGCTCCGTCATTGGGCTTTCAATCAGGCCTTCCTGCAGCGCGCTGGTAAAGTAAAAGCCGCGGAACACCGGCTTGAATTGATAGGGATTGTCCTGAAAAAGCGTGCCGATGAAAGTTTTCAATACCGGCTTTAGGCTTTTAAATTCCAGCGGGAACGTCATTACGCTGGGAGATATATTCTGGGCATGGCGGCGGCTGAGATGCGCGGTGCTGACGCTTTTCAAGCCGTCATACAAAACGCCGTAATGTTTTTCAAACAGCTCTACTGAATTTTGCTGCAATTTGGGATCATACGGCAGGGTCGCGCCCCAAACCTGATCAAATTCATCACTGTCGTAGCATTCAAAAAATTCGGTAAATCCTGCGATCAAATCCATCTTAGAAAAAACCAGATAGACCGGCGCAAAAATTTCCAGGCGCTCGGTCAGGTCCTGAATGCGCGCCCGCAAATTTTTCGCTAACTTAATTGATTTTTCAGGGCTTTGGCTCACCAGCTCCGCTGCGCTGACAATCACAATCAGTCCGTTAATCGGCGCTTTAGAGCGGTTTTTCTTTAGAATATTCAGCAAGCCCAGCCATTCAGCGTGGTCTTCCGCATAGGCGGAATAGCGGCCCGCGGTATCCAGCAGCACGCCTTCCGTAGAAAAAAACCAGTCGCAGCTGCGTGTTCCGCTTAAGCCCGCCGACATCATTTTCTGATGGCTTTCTTCAAAGGGAAAGCGCAAGCCTGAGTTGTAAATGGCTGAACTTTTCCCGGCCGCAGGATTGCCGATCACCATGTACCACGGCAGTTCATATAAGGCTGCCGTGCCCTTTTTATCACCCAGTTTGGATTTGCGGATCAGCTGAATGGAGTCTTTCATTTGCTGATTGATCAGCTGCAGCTCTTCTTTATTTTTCTGCTTGCCGTATTCAGCTTCGGTGTCTTTGGAAATCGCCTCAGCCAAGGCTTCGCCCTGCTTGCCATGGCGGTAATGCTGAATAAGTTCATACACCCCCCAAATAATTAAGCAGAGAACATAAACTGCAGCCATCATCCAAAAAACTTTATTTGGCACAGCATTGCGCACCGCGGCCAGCGCGACAAAAAATGATAAGGCCATGATGGCTTTGGGATTGGTCACATACTGCCAGATATAGCCGAGCAGCGTATAAAATAATGCGTTCACTGTTTTCTCTTATCGTGTTTTATTGCGGTGAATTAATCAGTTTTTTATAAATATTCTTCATCCGGACAGGCTTCAAAATAAGCATAAGCCGAATCCATATCGGCGCTGTAAACCATGCCGGTCAGCTCTTCCGGAAAATGCATGCCGAGCATGAAGGCAAAAATCTTTGCAGCGCGCTGCGTATCTCCGAAAATTTGCCGGATATATAAAAAATGGTGCATTTCTACCGCCGTTCCGGCAAACTGCCGCTGCAGTTTTTTTGCGCTTCTCATATCGGCAGCATCATCCAGCATCAGGATAAAGGGCTGATCCTGCTCAAGCTGCGCCAATTCATTCAGCTGATTCTGCTGCAGGAATTGCGCTGCCTGCGGTTCATTCAGGGTGGTTTTCAGGGTTTTCCGCGGCGCTAAACCGCAAATTGAGGTTTTGCTGCTGGCCGCGCACCAGCTGGCGGCAAATTCAGACGCAATATACTGCTCAGTCTGCCAAAGCTGTTCATCAAGCCATTCCTGATCAATTTCAGAATCCGCATTGATGATCAGGCTGCATTCATGCTCCCGCTGCGCAATCTGCTCCAGCAGTTTCAGCCATGCTGAATAGGCTTCTTCCTGACGGATAAAGTGATGCTCAATCTTAATCTGCGCCGGCAGGATGGAATATTCATCAGCAAACATCCGCAGCATCTGTTCCTGCGACGCTTCAGTGCAGTGATGGACTAAGTTTTCAGGCAGCAGAATATGAATGCTCAGCCGGTTCAGCTTGGCGACCGGTTCCGGCGCGCTATTTAGGCGGTTTCCAGATTCATCTTCGGCATGATCCGGGTCAGTCCAGGCGGGATGCATGCGGTACTGCCGGGCCAGTTCACTGTCGTAATACAGTGCGGAGCGCTGCAAATGGCCGGAAACATGCCACAAAGTTTCTGCATGCTGTTCAATTTGATGCCGCAGCAGCTGCAGAATCCGTTTTTCGCGCATGGTGCTGCGGGCAGCCTCCGCATCATCGCCGTCCAGCTGCGCCAGTTCATCCAATGCCTGAATGCGGAAGGATAAAACCGGCAAGCCGTAGGCATTGCATAGGTCAGGGTCCAGCTCTGGGCTTTTAAACTGCCAGCTTTGCTCAAGAATCGCTTCATTTTCGCCGAAACTGTGCCACGCTGCTGCGGAATAGATATTCAATTCAAACTGCATGCTGTGCGCCGGCTTAGGCTTCAGGCTTTCCTGCGCTTCCTTCTGCTTTTTGTACTGCTGCATTCCTTTATGCATAAAATATGGTGACAGCAGAATGGCGGTGATGGCCAGCGGAAGCAGCAGCAAATAGCTTATTAAGTCCATGCCGCTTGGATCATAGGCGGTATCACGCCAGTACAGAATGACGCAGGCGCTGACCAGAACCGCCAGCGCCGTAAACAGTCCCGCTATTTTTTTAATCATTCCATCTTTTCCCCTATTAAGGCATAACAGGTTTCAGCATTATCGGCAGCTGACTTCGGCTGCAGAAATGCGCCCTGCGCTAAGCCAATCCCGGCATCTGCACTCAAGCGTATTGGCGCGATTTCTTGTTTTTTTAAAATTAGGCGGATATCGACCATTAAAGCGGGGCTGCACCACGTTCTGATCAGCTTCTTGAGCTTTTCGCTCTTCTCGCGCTTCGGCAAAAAGCTTAAATAGTCCTGACGGTTCAATGGGCCAATCACGATTTCAATTTTTTCATCAATCTGGCGGACAGTTTCACCGCAAAAAGCATTCAGGCCCAGACAGCCCGGCTGCGCGCCGCCTAATGAAGCCTGCTGCTCTTTTTCCAGGGTGAATTTTTCAGGGATAAACTCGCGAATTTCAAAGCCTGCTTTAAAAATGCAGTCCAGCATGGTTTTCAGCGCATAGGCAGTATTAGTCTGGCCCTGCATAAGGCCGGAAAATTCAGCAAAATAATCATCCAGCTCCGGCTGAGCATGCTGGCTTTGAATATAGCCGTTCAAGGCATGAATAATATTCAGATAGCTGTTTTCATTGTCTATCTCATAGCGCAAAGGCAAATGGTAGTTCATGCTGGCATCCACATACTGCGCCGTCAGCTTATGGTTGAACAAGTTCAGGAACTGCTGGGTTTCGGCGCGCAGCTGCCGGCCGCTCAGTTTAATTTTATTGGTATAGCTGTACGGCAATGCGCCCTGCATGCCCGTTAGGCCAACCACTAAATTGGTGCAGTGCGCTTGCCCATCTTCAATGCGCAGCGCTTCAATTTCACTCAGCGGAAAGTTCAGATTCAGCGAGCTGCTGAACTGAAAGTCTGCAGACCAGTGCCGCTGCTGTTCCTTGTTGAGATAAGGCATATGCCGCAGCAGCCGCGCCGCCTGAACAAACTCATACGATGACGGCTTTTCCAGCAGGCCGGCAATTACAGAAGTTTCTTGCCACCAACGTTCTGCACGCATTGGTATAGCTCCTGCTGAGTTTGAATATCGTATACATCCACATCCACATAACTGTTCATTTGAACTTTCAAATTGAAAATCCAGGTCAGCAGCTGGCAGAAAATATACAGGCTGTGGCCGCGGAAGACTTCCGCATTCATGCCGAGCCGGACTTTAAGGCCGCGGGCAAACAGCGGATAAGGCCTGCTGTCCACCAGCTTTTGCGTCAATGCAAACTCAATTGACTGAATTGAATTGATAATAATTTGATTTTCTTTAGATTTAGGCAAGTTATACAGTTCCAGCAGCTCCTTAATATGCGAAACAGCCTCGCCTTTCATTAAGGACATATTGTTCAATGACAAATGGGAAATAATGCGCCACTGTTCTTTTTTATTCTGTTCAAAATAATAGGGAATGCTGGGGCGCTTCAGCAGCAGCGCGCGCCGCGCAAGGCTGCTGTCATTTAAGCTCAGGGCATTTTGCTCTTTATTGTAGCTTTCATAAGGCAATTCGCGGTTTGAGCACAGCAGTTCAATGCTGATAAAATCGGACTGGGTGCTGTGCGGTTCCAAATGCCTGGAAATCACCGAATAGCTGAGCTCCTGCGCTTTATTTTTCAGCTGAGAAGGATTCAGGCAGTAAAAAAACTTAATCTGATCATCATGATAGTGGCTCATGGCGAAAAACGGCAAAACTGGATGCAGCGCCTGATCCCGGCTGCTTTTTTCCCGCACCATATTCATGCTTAAAATTGAATAGGCCTGATAATATTCAGGATGATGCGCGTCGGTCAGCAGCGGGTATTCAAGACGCTTATGGCTGATTTTCTGCGGTTCCGCCTGCTTCTTGAATAAATTGACAATTGGCGCAGCAAACAGCTTGAAGTTAGCCGCATTCAGCTCTGAATAATTGCGTACCGCAGCCGGATCATTCAAATTCAGCTTAAAATGCATTTGCAGTTCAAATTCGCTCTGCGCTGGGTTTAAATTATTGATAAAATTCAAATTCAGTTTTAAAAAGTTGAATTTCTCAGGAAAGCAGAAATATTCCATCAGCAGGCGGTAAGCCTGATGCGTATGCTGATCCACCGGCAGCAGGCTTTCCTGCTCATCAAAGCCTGCCAATTCAAAAGGATTGGCAATATCAAAACTCTGCTGGCCAGATTTTATGGAAAAGCGGGTTGAATCCCTGAAAATGCTGTCCAGCACCTGCAGCGGAAAATTCGAAATTGCATCCAGATAAATCGGCAGCTGTTCAGCAGCCAGCAGCCGGTGCTGCTGATTGAAAATCTCAAAGCCCAGGCTCAGGGTTGCATTTTGATTTAGATGCATATGCGCTGTCGGATGCGCCTTGAAATGCAGCTGCCTGACGGCAATCGGCAGCAGCTGCACCTCCTGCGCTGTAGAATATTCGCACTGCACGCCGCGGATGCTTTTGGCTTTTAGCGCCGTGCCGCGCGGAATGCGGTGAATATCCGTCAGCTGCTTGATTTTGTTGATATCGTCAAATGAAACTATCGAACAGGCAGGAAAAGGCTTCAGATACTGCGGAAACATGACCTCAAAAATGGAGCGGGTAAAAAGCTCATAGCTGTCATTCAGCTTTTTATCAATCCGCGCTGCGATTAGGGAAAACGCCTGAATCAGCCGCTCAATATGCGGATCATCAATCTGTTCCTGATTTAAGGATAAACGCTGGGCAATTTTGGGATATTTATGGGCAAACGCACGGGATTGCTGTCCAAATTCCTGCAGTTGCTTTTCATAATAAGGCAGCAGCTCTTCAATCACAGATAAACCCGCTTAAGCTCTAGTTGAAATAACATATTGTTGGGTTGCCGGCTTTAATAAGGCATCAAAAATGACCGGCTCATATAAAGGGTGAATATTCAAATAGGCCTGAATGCTTAAGCACAGCGCGCCCATATTGTGCCCCTCCATCAGCATTTCGACTTTAACCTGCTTGAGGCGCGGTTCATGCGCAGCGATAGACTGTTCAATTGACCGGCAGATTTTGTCGCGGTCGGCTGGGTTTGCTGTAGATAAGCCGACAAAATCAAGAATGCCGAACTGCAAAATTGACTGCTTGGCCAAAGGAAAGTCCTCAACCGCCTGGCCAATTTTTGCCATTCTGCTGTTCAGCATATCTTCCAGGTCTGCAGCGACGGATTCGCGCAATTCCTGCAAAGACAGGCCCTGCCGCGCATGAGGACTGTCCGGCAGCATGCGGTCAAATAGGGTTGCTCTGAAGCCATAGGGATAAAGCTGGTCTAAATTCATATTTTTATTTTTTATGGTTAAAGATGCTTAAATAGAGGCCGGCGCTTTCCGGCCTCTGCATGATTTTTTCTTAAATGTTTTTTCTTAATTTTCTGCTTAAGCTGCGTAAGACGCGGTGTTATTCGAAAGCGACCATTTCTTGGTGACTGCGCCTTTTTGCGTACCGTTGATATCCTGCTGATTATACGTCCATTCAACAGCAGCATATTTCAGGCCAAAGCTTTCGTGCGGCACGCCCTCTTCATTGACATTCGGCGTGACGGCTGAAACCAGCACATGCTTCAATTTAATTTGCAGGTATTTGATGCGCTTGTCGCCGTTGGCGCGGTAGAAGTCAATTTGAACTTCATCAAATGTGTAGCCAGCAGAACAGGCTTCCCAAAGTTTTGGACTGGTTGCATCCAGATCTTTGATGAAAATCATATCTGAATGCTCAACGCGTTCGGCTGTATGGCCGCCGACGCTTGAAGAAGTTGCCGACTTCGGCTGGCGGATGTTGTGCGACCATGAACTGACTTCCAGCCAATTCTTGTGCTCAGTATCGCGCGATTCGCCGTCTATTTTGTATTTTCCTCGAAACTGCACGTATATATCTTTCATTTTTATGATTTTCCTAATTTTAATTTAAAGTTATTATCTGCCGCCTCATTTAATTTGAGGACTGAGGAAGCTCAGCAACAAGTCTCAGGGAAACTGACAACTCATCCAGCTGGAAATGCGGCCTTAAAAAGACCACAGACTTGTAGCGGCCAGGCTGAGCCGGGTTCTCTACAACTTTTACCGACGCTTCACGCAGCGGATATTGAGCCTTGGCTTCCTGAGAAGCGCCGTCATCCAGCAGGACATACTGGGAAAGCCAGCCGTTCAGGAAAGCTTCAACATTGCCTGCAGAGGCAAAGCTTCCCACCTTGTCCCGCATCATGGCTTTTAAATAGTGCGCAATGCGTGAAACCGCCATGATGTATTGGATCTGGCTGGACAATGCCGAGTTGGCATTCGCCGTATCGCTGTCATATTTTTTAGGCTTTTGCGCAGACTGCGCGCCAAAGAAAGCGGCGTAATCGGTATTTTTGCAATGCACCAAAGGCACAAAGCCTAAGTCGCTGAGTTCCTTTTCACGACGGTCTGTAATGGCAATTTCTGTCGGGCACTTGAATACCACTTCGCCATCATTCGTTTTAAAGGTATGCACCGGCAGGCCTTCAACCAGGCCGCCACCTTCAGCGCCGCGGATTGCAGCGCACCAGCCATGCATGTCAAATGCATTGGTCAAGCGTGTTGCAAAAGCATAAGCAGCATTCATCCATAAATATTCATTGTGGTTTTCGCCCGAAACTTCCTCTGCATAGTTGAAACCTTCCGTTGCTGTTCCTTCTTTCGGATGATAAGGCAAGCGTCCCAGCACGCGCGGCATGGTCAATGCAACATAGCGCGCATCATCACTGTCACGGAATGAACGCCACTGCACATACTCAGCGGTTTCAAAGATTTTGGAAACATCGCGCGGGCGGTCAATATCGGTAAACGATTCCAATCCGAACATTTCAGGATTGGCTGCTGAAATAAATGGCGCATGCGCAGCGGCGGCCACATGGGAAATCTGCTCAAGCAGGTAGATGTCTGAAGGCGTCCGGTCAAATTCAAAATCGCCAATTAAAGCGGCGTAAGGCGCGCCGCCGAATGAGCCGTATTCCTCTTCATATATTTTCTTGAACAGCGCGCTTTGATCGAAATCCGCTGCGCCTTGGAAATCCTTAATCAGTTCCTTTTTAGTTGTATTCAGCATGCGGATTCTGATTAAGGAATTTGACGGAGTTTCCTGACAGAAATAGTACAAGCCGCGCCATGCTGATTCAACTTTCTGAAATTCAGCATGATGCATAATTTCGCTGAGCTGCTGTGAAATCAGCGCATCAATTTCAGCAATGCGCTTGTCAATCGACAAGGTCATATTTTCCGAGACCGTAATGGTGCCGGCCATCACCTCTTTCGCCAGTTCGCCGATCAGGCTTTTTGCGCGGCCACGTTCATCATCGGTGCGCGCAATCCGGCTTTGCTCCACAATAGCGTCCAGCAGTGAATATTCTTCTATGGCTGCATTGGAGGCAGCCGCAGTATTAAAATTATTCATGTTCCGCCTCCGCACTGAGCTTGCACACCTGATCAGTGTTCCGCAGCACATCATCCAGCAAGTCTTCCAGACGCTCATTATTGGAAATTTTATTGCGCAAGTCGGTCAGGCGTTCGCGCGCCGCAACCAGCTTTTTCAATGGATCAACCTGCTGCACCACATTTTCAGGGCGGAAATCATCCATTGCTTTAAAGGTCAGATCAATGGAGATTGTCCCGCCGGCATCCGTCAATGCATTGCCTACCTGAAAGCTTGCGCGCGGGGCTAAGGATTCAATGACTTCGTCTATATTATCCAAATCCACATTAATGAATTTTTTGTCTTTTAGCTTGGTTTTTTCCAGTTCAGAGGCTGCTGAAAAATCCCCCAGCACGCCGACCACAAATGGCAGCTCTTTGATTTCTTTCGCATCGCCTACTTCGACATCATAAGTCAGCTGCACACGCGGCGGCCGGATGCGCTGCAGTTTCTTTTGCACGCTTTCACGCTTTGCCATTTTCTGTTCCTTTTTTATTTTTTGTTTAAACTGTCAAACGGTGACGAGCTTGGCGCATTGAAGGTTTTCACAGCAGGCGGCGCTTTGCCGGCCGCAGGCTTGCTTGCTTTGGCTGCTTTAACGCTGCTAGTTTTTACAGCGGCAGCGCTTCTGATTTTTTGCGCCGCGCCGCTGTTTTTTGCATAGGCATAGGTTTTTGATGCTTTAAGCTTATTGGCTTTTTCCAAGGCTCTAAGCTCAGAACTGTCTGGCGCTGGCTGGGCAAAACGCACCGTTTCCGCCAACTTTTTGGCTGGCGCATACGCCGTGTCAGTCAAAGCGCGCAGTTCAACGGTGCGCATATAGTTCAGCGCATTCTGCGAAATTGCAATGCCGGCTAGAAATTCAACATCAGTTAATTCCTGCCTGCTGATATTCTGCTTACGGAGCTGATTCACCGCCTGAAGCGCTTTCAGACTATAGCCTAATGCCTGATATTTTTGCGCAGCCTGAATATATAAGTCAGTCATCAGCTCATTATTTTTCTTATTCTTTTTATCGCAAATTTGACTGTACAGGCCAATCAGCTCCGGATCTGAGTCGCCATCCGCCAGCGGATTGTCTTTAATGCATGATTTTTTCAACTCAAGCGGTTTTTCCATGGCAAAGTTTGCCTGCGCAATCAATGCAGCGGCAATTACCGGTATCAGAACAATACCTTTCTTCAAAATATGCATCCAGTTTTTCTCTGAAATCTAGTAATTATCATCAAGGTTCATCACTTATTAAATTTGTGATTCTTCTCATTTCTTATGTTTATAGCTTTTACGATGCAGATTTAACAAAAAATAATCACCATAAGTCAATAGATGAAATGCAAATAACCGGCAATAATTGTCACTATTTCAGTTTGTTTATCTGAAAATGACAAAAAATATCAATTTTATTGTTCTATTTATTAAAATAAATGTAGAATGCATCCAGCGCTTTGACACTAAAACAATACAAAGCATTGATTTAAAAATAATTAATTTAAAAACTAGAGCAAGAATAACGCGCGGAAAGCCAATTTCAATAAATTGCCTGCTCTAAAAAATTTGAGAAATCTATGAATAATTTAAAAATGTTAATTACAAAATTATCTGCGCATGCGCGGGTGTCTTTAGAGGAATCGGCCAATACCTGCATTTCTCAGCAGAATTATGAAATTGAAATTGAACATTTTTTATTGGAGTTATTGGCTCAGAACAGCAAAAATGACCTGCAGATTTTAGCTGAAAACTACAAGGTTCCTAAAGGCGGCTTAATTGACGATTTAAAAGAAAGCATTGCCCAGCTGCCGAAAGGCAATGCGAGAACGCCAATTTTCGCCAAATCAATCGTCCGCCTGCTGGAACAGTCATGGCTGCTGGCATCTGCGGAACAGAACCCCGTGATCCGCAGCGGGCATCTTTTGACGGCAATGCTCACCGCGCATGACCTAGGCCAAATCGCGGCGCGGGCTTCTGCCCTGTTTGAACTGTTTCCAATAGACAGCATGAAGCATCAATTTCTGGATGCCTGCAAAGACAGTATTGAAAATGAAGAACGGCAGGATCAACCGCAGATCAGCCCGGCGCCGGCAAGCGTTCAAGCGCAGCCCGCCAAAACGCCGGCGCTGGATCGATACACAGTCAACTTAACAGAAAAAGCCAAACAAGGCCGCATTGACCCGGTCATTGGCCGTGAATTTGAAATCCGCCTGATGCTCGATATTTTAATGCGGCGCCGGCAAAACAACCCGATTTTAACAGGTGAGCCAGGTGTTGGAAAAACCGCCGCGGTTGAAGGCTTAGCGCTTAAAATTGCGCAGAATCAAGTCCCGGATGAGCTTAAGCATGTGCAGCTTCATGCGCTGGACATGGGGCTGCTGCAGGCCGGAGCCAGCGTGAAAGGCGAATTTGAAAACCGCTTAAAACAGGTCATTCAGGAAGTTCAGGCTTCCAGCCAGCCGGTTATCCTGTTTATTGATGAGGCGCACACCTTAATTGGCGCTGGCGGTCAGGCAGGGCAAAATGATGCAGCTAACCTTTTAAAGCCCGCTTTAGCCCGCGGTGAGCTGCGCACCATTGCTGCCACCACATGGGCTGAATACAAGCAGTATTTTGAAAAGGATGCGGCCCTCAGCCGGCGCTTTCAGGTGGTTAAAGTTGAGGAACCCACTGAAGAAACTGCTATCGACATGCTCCGCGCCATGATCCCTGTCATGGCCAGCCATTTTAAGCTGCAGATTGATGATGAAGCGGCTGTAACCGCAGTTCACGCCTCCCACCGCTATATTGCTGGGCGTCAACTGCCGGATAAAGCCATCAGCGTGCTGGATACCGCAGCTGCCCGCGTCGCGCTGACGCAAAGCGCGAACCCGGTTAAGCTGGACCAGCTGATGGCGCAATTGCATAATCTGAAACTGGAATATGAAATTTTAGCCAATGAAAACAAAAATATCCCAATTCATCATGAGCGTTTGCAAAGTCTGCTGACCGCGATTGCTGACTTGGAAGGAAATATTGCGATTGTAGAAATACAGTGGCGGAGAGAACTGGAGCTGGTTCAGCGCATCCAGATGCTCCAGCAGGAAAACACCGAAGATCATCTTAAGCCTTCTACCCATACAGAAATTGCCGAGTTAAGGCGGCAGCTGTCAGATATGCAGGGACAATCCCCGCTGGTCTTTGAACGGGTCAATGCGCGGATGGTCAATGAAATTATTTCCGACTGGACAGGCATTCCGGTCGGAAAAATGCTCAAGGATGAAATACAGCAGATTCTGCAGCTGGAAGAAAAGCTCAGCCAGCGTGTTATGGGGCAAAACTATGCCATACGCCAGCTGGCGCAAGGCATAAAAACCGCTAAAGCCAAACTGGAAGATCCGAACAAGCCGCAAGGCGTTTTCCTGCTGGCTGGGCCAAGCGGCGTAGGCAAAACTGAAACTGCGCTGGCGCTTGCCCATGAGCTGCATGGCAGCGAAGCGCATTTAATCACCATCAATATGTCTGAATATCAGGAAGCGCATACCGTTTCCGCATTGAAGGGTGCGCCTCCAGGCTATGTCGGCTATGGCCAAGGCGGCGTGCTGACCGAAGCGGTGCGCCGCAATCCCTACAGTGTTGTGCTGCTGGATGAAATTGAAAAAGCCCACAGTGATGTTCAGGAACTGTTTTATCAGGTTTTTGATAAAGGCATGCTGGAGGATGGCGAAGGACGCCTGATTGATTTTAAAAACACCACTATTCTTTTGACATCGAATGCCGGCTCGAGCGCAATCATGCAGGCCTGCATCAACTGCCCTGTGCAAGACTGGCCAAGCTCAGAACAGCTGCTTGAACAGCTGAAGCCCAGCCTGTACAAGCAGTTCAAGCCGGCCTTTCTGGGCCGCATGCGCATCCTGCCTTATTTTCCGCTGCATGATGAACTGCTGGTTCAAATCATCCAGCATAAATTAGGCAAAATTGCCGCCAGAATGCAAAAACAGTACGGCACCAAAGTCCGCTGCAGCAATGATCTTATTGAACTGCTGCTGCACCGGTGCACTGAGGTTGACAGCGGCGCGCGCAATGTCGACAGCATTCTGAATGCAACGGTGCTGCCTGCGCTGGCGACAGAAATTCTTACAGCCATGAGTGAGCAGAGAATTCCACGCCTGATTCAGATTGATGTAAGGAATGATGAAATTCATTACGCTGTAGACCCTGAAGAAAATCCTGCTAAAAAGCGCAAAGCAAAAAAATTAAAACCAACAGAAGCATAAATTTATAAAGGCAGATTATGAGTTTAATACTCGATCATTTATTGCAGCCAATCGCTGCAGACAGCCCGTGCGGTGTGGACTGTTCATTTTCCAATGAGTTTCATGCGATTAAAAAAGCCAAGGCACAGGATGACCCTTTGCTGGATCAGGGCGACTGGGTCGCGGAGCCGAAGCAAGCTGACTGGCCTTTTGTACATGCCAAGTCGGTGGAGCTTTTAACCGAAAAAACCAAGGACATACGCCTGTATGCATGGCTGCTGGAAGCATGGACACATCTTTACGGCTTTGAAGGCATTGCCAGAGGCCTTGAATTAACCCAGCGCAGTTTAGGCGATTACTGGATTCAGCTGCATCCTGAAATTGAAGCGGATGATTTGGATCAGCGCATTGGGCTGATCCAAGGCTTAATCAGCTTAGTGCCTGCGCTGTTAAAAAGTGTACCGGTTGTCAGCAGCCAGCCGGCCTATACCCTTGCGGACTATGACCGCCTGCTGCATCAGCAAAACCAAAAACGCAAGCTGAATCAGGAGCAGGAGGATGAATCCGGTGAAGCTGCGCATTCTCATGAGCAATTCGAACAGGCGCTGTTCAATACATCCAAGCAGCTGCAGTATCAGAACTATCAGCAGTTTTTAGATATTTTAACCCAGTGGCAGCGGCTGAAGGATATTTTAGACTGCTTGATGGGGCTGGATGCGCCAAGCTTTGCTGCCATTGACTCGCAGATTGAAATGATCCAGTTGACCCTGAAAAAAATATATAAGGCGGATTCGTTCGCCAGTTCATCCGCAAGCGCTTCCTGCGCACTGGCCGAAAATGAAACTCCGGCTGAGGCTGCGCTAGATCATTCAACGGCAATGAGCGCACCGCATGCGCAGCAGCCGATCCCGATGCTTTTTCAGCCGCTGCAGCAAAGCCATTTAGCCAACCGCGAGCAGGCCATGCGTCTGCTGCAGGAAATCGCCGACTATTTTCAAGCCAATGAACCGCACAGCCCGGTGAGCTATCTGCTGCAAAAAACCATTAAATGGAGCCGGATGCCGCTGCATGAATGGCTGTCTCAAGTGATGAAAAATGAAAAGCCTCTGGAAGCCATGCAGGAATTGCTGGGCGTACAGGCACATACAAACGAAACAAACAGCGACTGGTAAAATACATGTTTAAAGCAGAAAAAATTCTATGGGGCGAAGGCTTATTTTTGCGCCCGCAGCATTTCCAGCTGCAGGATGCCTATCACGAACAGCGCCTGAACCATACGGTGCGCGCAACTATTCCTTTCGCTTACGGTTTTCAGGCCCTGCAGTTTGATGAGCCGCAGCTCAGCATCAATATGCTGGCATTAAGCAAAGTTGAAATGATTTGGCAGGACGGTGAAATCTATCAGGCGCCAGCGCAGGATCTGCTGCCTGAACCGGTGATGCTGGATGCGCTCAACTTAAAAGGCGAAATGCAGATTTATTTGGCTTTGCCGATTCTGCAGCCACATAAGAAAAATGTGAATTTTGAAGCAGATGCTCAATCCAGCCGCTATCATTCGCATCTGGCCGAAACGCATGATTTATTTACCGATGCCGGCCGTGCTGAAATTACCCTGCTGCGGCGCCGTGCCGAATTCAAGCTGTTTGAATTGAGCCATCAGCCGCAGCATCTGCTCGACGGCTATTTATACCTGCCGGCTGGCCGAATCAAGCGTCAAAGTTCAGGAAGCTTTGTTTTAGATGACAGGTTTATTCCGCCAATTTTGCATATCGGGGCCTGTGAATCCCTGGCCGCAGGTTTGAAGCGCACCTTAAATGTCATTAAGGCGAAAATTAAGGCCATTCAGGCTAATAACCGTGAAAATGAACAGAAGCTGATTGAATTCCGTTCCGGCGATATTGTTTCTTTCTGGCTGGTCAATGCGCTGAATACCGCGCACGCTGCCCTGAACCATTTGCTGCAGTATCCGCATATTCATCCTGAACGGCTATTTTTTGAATTGCTCCGATTAACCGGGTCTTTGCTGACATTTTCCACCGCCTATGAAGTGGATCAGCTGCCGCAGTATCAGCACGGCAATTTAGAACAAAGCTTCAGCCAGCTGGACTGTATTCTGCGCGGCCTGCTGGATACCATTATTTCAAACCGCTACATCAGCATTGCCTTAAAAGAAGCGCGCCCGTCGTATTGGACTGGCAGTCTGGAATCCGACAAGATTGGCCGAGATACACGGCTTTATTTGGCGGTGTCCAGCGGCGCTATGCCGGCGCACGACCTGATTTCCTATGTGCCGCTGCGCTTTAAAGCCGGCAGCACTGTCGATGTTGAACAGCGCGTCGTGGCGGCCTTACCCGCCGTGCCGCTGCAGCATTTAATTCAGGTTCCGACCGCTATTCCCGTCCGCTCAGGCGTAAGTTACTTTGAAATTGAGCCGAACAATGAACTGTATCAGCGCATGCTCAGCTCAGAAACCATTTGTGTCTATATACCCAGCGGCTTTCAGGACATATCGATTGAATTAATTGCGGTGATGAATGGATAAGCCCTTATGAACACAAATAATAATGCGCCCTCACTTTTTGATGACGGGCAAATCGGCTTCGGCGTCAGCCTTGCATCTGTGGAAACCAAGGCTGCCAGCACATCCAGCCTGGTTGATTTAATGCATGACGGCTTTTATATTGTTTTCCTGCTGAAAAATCAGTATGTGCCGTCAAATGCTGAAAACTTCCGGGAAAAAATCTTGAATTTGCTGAACCGCTTTGAAAATCAGGCCCGCAAGCTGCAGTTCAGCAATGATGATATTCAGGATGCAAAATACGCCTACTGCGCTCTGCTGGATGAAACCATTGTCACGCAGCAGGATGAGCGCTTTTTTGACCTGCAGAACAGCTGGATGATGTGCCCTTTGCAGCTGAGCCTGTTCGGTTCACAGCTGGCCGGCTACCGTTTTTTCGAGAAACTGGATGAATGCCGCAGCAAAGGCAAAGACCGCCTGGCTGCGCTTGAAGTTTACCATTACTGCATGCTGCTAGGCTTTCATGGCAAGTACCGTTTGGAATCAATTGAAAGCCTGAATGTACTCGCCTCCCGTGTCGGCGACGAAATTGATTACCTGAAAGGAAAGAAAGCCTCTTTTTCCCCGTTTTCTGCCTTGCCGGATCAAATCAGGCACACTATTCACCGTGAACTGCCTTTTTTCTGGATTTTAATTTTCTGGCTGCTTTTCACTTTTGCAGCATTCGCTGGATTGAAATATATGATTTCCAGTCAGAGCAATGCATCTTTGGCGCACTATCAGAATGTCATTGCTGCGCCTGCAGAGCAGGCTTATATCACAATTCATTTACCCTAAGATAAAAATAAAATGGCAAACGGAAAACAGAATACGGTACGCATACTGCAATCGACCAAAAAAAATAATTTACCTCCTGCTGCGCATGCTGCGGCGGGTTTTGTTGCCGGCAGCGTTTTTATCGGCATCGCGGGATGGATGTATTTAACCTTTCAAGCCCATGAAAATGAAGCTCTACAGCCAAAGCTGGAATCTGAATTTCAGGCATCCCATCTGAAACATGCAGCCGCAGTTAGTCAAGACGTTCATGCAGCGGCGGAAACATCTTTACCACCTGATGCTGCTGAAGAACCCGAAGCGGAAGATGGGCGGAGTTTTGATGCTGACCTCATCAACGCCTTTAAGCATCCGAAAGCTGATGCGCCAGCGCTTAAACAGCCTGAGCCAGCTGCAGGCGCCGTGCGGAAAATGCCTGTTCAGCCCATGAAGCGGCACATTCCGCCAGCAGCTTCTGAAGCAAAAACCGCTCCAGCTGCGGATGCAAAAGTGCTTCCTGCAGAAAAATTTGAGTCTGTAAAGCCAGATGCTGCGCCAGCGCCGAAACCAGAAATTGAAAGCCCTCGCGGTTCAGTCCAAATGACGGTGACCCAGACGCCAACGCCAGCAAAAGAAGCTGCTGCCGGTCCATGATCATTTTCCTGCTGTGCAACTTTATTACTTTGGCATCGGTGATGGCGCTTTTGCTGTCATATGAATGGAGGAACCGGCTGCTCAGCGCGGCCAAATGCATTATTCCGCGCAGCAAAAGCCAGCTGCTGACAGCCAGACAGTTTGTACAGCAGCTGAATGCGGCGGCATCGCCTGATCAGATTCAGTCGCATTGGCATCTGCAGCAATGGTGGATCTTAATTGCCGGCTGCTTTCTATTTTGCAGCATTTTGCTGTTTGCGTTTACCCGGCCAATCACGGCTTCAATGATGGAAGCGGATTATCTTAAAAAAGCCGATCCGCAGATTTACGCCATGCTGGACGGTCAAGTGCTGGATGCGCCGCCGGAGGTGGAAGAGTTTTTGGTTCAGGACGCGATTAATGAGGCCATGGCTTTAGAAAGCGCAGCACCCGTCATTGCAGCAGCAAGCTTCGGTTCCGCTTTTGATCCCCGCGTTCAGGATATTCATGTATTTTCCCATACGCAGGCGGAAGCAGCTTCTGCAGACCGCAAATGGTATAAAATGAATCCGCGCTACAAGCAGCGCCTGCTGATGGTATTCAAAATTATGCGTGAACAGCACGGCTATGACATGGTTCTTCTGGAAGGCTACCGCAGCCCCGGCCGGCAGAATGCTTTAGCACAGAATATTCAGACTACCCGCGCGCGCGGCTTTCAAAGCTATCATCAGTTTGGCTTGGCAGCCGATGCAGCTTTTAGGCTCAATGGAAAAGTAGTGATTTCTGAGCGTGACCCGTGGGCCATGCGCGGCTATCAGTTATATGGTCAAGCTGCTGAATCGGTTGGCCTGACATGGGGCGGACGCTGGAAATCCATTCAGGACTATGGCCATACCGAATACCGCATGCCCGGCTTGAAGAAAACTCCTGAAATGGCGGCGCAGCTCACCTCTGAAGGCCAGCTGCAGGCCGGCAATTTTTCCGTGGCGGAATAACCGGCTTTAATAAGGCGCAATCTGAAAAAACGCCGTGCTGGATGCAGCTCTGAGTCCTTCAGGTTTTTAAATAAAGCTGCAGCTGCTGCAGTACAGCCGCCGGCTGTTCCGCATGCAGCCAGTGCCCCGCGCCTTCAATCCCGCAAATTTCAGCCTGCGGAAACTGCTGCTGAATGGCTTCATAATGTTCAGGCTTGCTGACATAAGGCGACGCCGTGCCCCGCAGGAATAGAGTGGGCTTTTCCCACGCCGGCTGCGCAGTCCAGCCCAAAATTTCTGAATAATGCTCATAAAGCGCCGGAACATTGAACAGCCATTGCCCTTTGGCAAAAGACTTCAGCAGAAATTGAATCACCATTTCTTCAGACAAATACTGCTTCATGATATCAACCGCTTGCTGGCGTGACTGCACATTGGCCTTTGCTACAGCAAACAGCGCCTTAAAAATCTGATCATGATGGTTTTGCTGATAAGCATAAGGCGCAATATCCAGCACGGCTAAATGAGCGATGCGTTCAGGCACAAGGCTGGCTATACGCATGGCAATTTTTCCGCCCATAGAATGCCCGACTAGGCTGGCCCGCTGCAGTCCAAGATAATCCAGCGTTTCAATAACGTCCTGCGCCATCAGGTCATAATTCATTTCTGGCGCATGCGCTGATTTCCCGTGATTTCGCACATCCAGCTGCACGACTGTATGCGTGTCCATAAATGCGCGAGCCAGCATGCCCAAATTGCTTAAACTGCCAAACAAGCCGTGAATAAAAACAATGGGCGCTTGAACTGAATTTAAATTTTGCTGTATGTCATAGTTGAGGATCATGATTTTGCTAATTTTTGCTGGTTTCTTTTAGATAATGGAATGATGCGTTGATGAGGTTATTTAATCAATTGCCTTTTGATAAAAAATTATTTTTGCTTAGGCTATTTTGATGCCTGGAAAATCCGGAACAAGCAACATCTTCCGGATTTTGGGCTTTATTTGCGGAAATAATTCAGTGGCAGCTTTAAATAACGGATGCCGTTTTGTTCCGGTTCCGGCATCCGGCCGGCATCCATATTGATCTGAATGGCGGGCAGAATCAGTTTCGGCATGGCTAAAGATGCGTCACGGCGGCTGCGCATGGCGACAAATTCGCCTTTGTCCGCGCCTGCATGAATATGAATATTGCCCTGCTTCTGCGCCTGAATAGTGGTTTGGCACTGATACTGCTGCCGGCCTTCGGGCAAATAGTCATGGCATAAATACACCCGGGTTTGCTCCGGCAAGCGGTACAGCAGCTGTACAGAGTCAAATAAAGCCGCGGCGCTGCCCTTCGGGAAATCGCAGCGCGCCGTCCCGTAATCCGGCATAAACAGCGTATCTCCGACAAATACGGCGTCGCCAATCACATAGCTGAGGCATGCGGGAGTATGCCCTGGCGTAGGAATATTGTAAGCCGGCATCTCCCCTATTTGGAAAGCCTCATGATCCTCAAATAAATGATCAAAAATTTGCTGTGAACTGAAACGCTTTATATCCAAATTGTAAATTGCGCTGAAGGTTTCCTGCACAATTGCAATTTTGCTGCTGATTGCGGTTTTTCCGCCGGCCTGTTCTTTGATGTACTGGGAAGCGGTCAGGTGGTCTGCATGCACATGGGTTTCTAGAATCCATTCTATGCTTAGGCTATTTTGCTGAATGAAAGCTAAAATCTGGTCTGCATGCGCAGTTTGCGTTGTGGCGGCGGCCGCATCATAGTCCAGCACGCTGTCAATTACGGCGCATTTCCGGGTTTTCGGGTCAGTCACCACATAGCTGTAGGTATTGGTATTTTCATCAAAAAAATCCTGTACCCAAGGTTGGTTGCTCATGAATTCCCTCCTGCCCATAAGCGGTGCATCCATACGCCAGCGAACATTGCCGCCAGAAAATAAACTGCCTGATAATGGCCCAAACCAATTAAGGTAAAGCCCGGCGCCGGACAGATGCCTGCAATGCCCCAGCCTATGCCGAACAGGCAACTCCCTGCCGCCAGTTTAGCATCTAAACGGCTGTTTTTAGGCAATTCAATCAGCTCACCATACACGGTTTTAAGCGGGTGGCGCACGGCGCGCTGAAATGGAATAAAAGCCACGCAGATTGCGCCGGCCATGACAAAAGCCAGGCTTGGATCCCACTGCCCTGCAATATCCAAAAAATTCAGCACTTTTTCCGGGTTAGACATGCCGGAAAGCATGAGGCCTACAGAAAATAATCCGCCGAAGGCAAATGCGAGTAAATTTTTCATGCTGCTGCTCCCAGTAAATGGCGCATCACAAATACCGTGATCATCCCGGATGCCATAAACAGCGCCGTTGCGGCAATGGAACGCTTAGATAACCTGCTGATGCCGCAGATGCCATGCCCGCTGGTGCAGCCGGAACCTAGGCGTGTGCCAAACCCCACCAGCAGGCCGGCGATTATCATCATCCACGGGCTGGCCATCAGGGTAATTTCGGGCTGCACAAAAATGCCATAGATAAATGGCACAGTGAACAGTCCCAGCAGAAACCAAAAGGCTGGACGCTGCAGCAGCTGATTTTTGAAAAGCTGTCCGACTAAACCGCTGATGCCGGCAATTTTTCCGTGCACATATAAATAGCCCACGGCGGATAAGCCCAGCAATGCGCCTCCTAAAAAGGCCGAGATAAAATCATGCAATTTAGATCACCCACCAAACAATATATGTTTTTATAATATGTTATTCTGTCTATTATTCAAGTGCTATTTCTGCACTTCTGCATCCATCTTTTGTAAGCAGCAGATTCTGCACACGGCGTCATTGCTGTGATAGGCAGCATGTGGCATTCATGCCACACTCACATATCTGAAGTTTATTTTACTCGACTCTGGGGAAGCAATGGCATTCGCCCGGCATTTAACCGCCTTATTGTTTATTTAATTTAACTAATCTGAAAAATATGCGGAATATATCCCCGAGGATTTTTTAACTTCAGTCAATTTTACAAAGCTCAGCTTAAAAATCCAGATCAATATCAATATTGCTCAAAGCTTCTCCAATCCATTGCAGCGCATCAGCTCCTAACTCAAAAACATCAGCAGGATTTGCACCTGACAGCAGATCCGCCGCTGAGCTGGACTGCTGATCTTCCGCTTCTTCCTGCGCTCCGGCTTCAGCTGCGCCAGTTTCCAGCTCTTCGCTTTGCATAATAATCCCCCCTTTGCGTCATGATTGATATACGGCGATAACTGCATATTAATTATTCTAAGCTTCAAAATCTTTTAAGACTTTATCCGCAAACCATTTCGGCAGCGCTTTCAAGCTTTGGTTGATTTTCAGAATTTCGGCAGAGTCGATTTCCGCAATGAAAGACGCCCGCTGGCCATCTGCTGAATTATCAAAAATATAAGTGCGGTCAGCAGCTTCTACGGCCTGCATCAGCAGATCCATGCTTCTGTAATAGCGTTCTTTGATTTTCTGTTCCGGCACGCCATGCCCGCCCGACTGCACCCGGTACTGCACGCGGGCAACATTAATCATCGGGTCAACGGTAGAAACAAAATACAAATAGGTGCGGTAGCCTTTGCGCTGGGCTTCTTGCAAGAACTCAACTTTAGAGATGTGCGACATCACCGTTTCAAAAGTAAAGCTGACCTTTAAATCCAGAAATGTCAGGCGGATATAATCAATAATTCTGGCGCAAAGGTAAGAGTCGATTTCACTGGCATCAAACTGAATTTTCCATTCATCCAGCAAGGCTGGCGCTTTGGCAAGCAAAGGAACATAGCCGCCGGCTTTAGGGCGCTTTTTCTGCTGTAAAAACTCAGCTAAGTCTTGCGCTTTTAATGCAGGATGATAAGCCTGCAAATCAAGGCGCTGTGTTTGCTTCAGCTGCTGTTCCAGTTCGTCTGCATTTAAATATGCCCCAATATGATGGGGCAATAAATATTCCTTAACGGTGCTCTTTCCTGAACCATTCGGGCCTGCAAACATCCTGATGCGGGGCTGTCGAGGCATGCTTTATACAGTTTCCTCTAGCTTCTTTTTGCGCTTCAGCACTTTAGGCAAATGGCCCGCTGCTACATAGGCTTGCGACAAATCTTTTACTGCGGTTTCCTGACCGTTCTGCGTACGGCGCATGAGCTGCTGATTCTTCACATACAGCACTTCAGAAGATGCGCAAGCGCGCTCAAACGCATGCCGGAAGGCATGAATGGCAAGCTTAGGGATCATATCATCCTCATATTTGCCCGCTTTAATGACCGAAGTGTAAGCTGTCATTCAACAACTCCTGCAAGTGAACAGCATGTAATTCGCTTATCTTAGCATATTGGGCTAATTTGTCTATTTATCCATCAGCACATCTATTCAGACAGGTGCCGTAAAAAAGCCGCTGTGCAGCGGCTTATGGCTTGATTTTTCCTGCGCAAAAGACGCCGACTGTCATTCCTGAGCTGGTCAGGCTTTGCTGCTGCTTCTCCAAATACGCCTGAGAGACCTTCAGCATCATTGGCGCAAGGTCTAATTTCAGGTTTTCCTGAGAAAGCTTGGCAATCTGCTGATAGGCATTCAGCCTATCGCAAAAGGCCTGACTCTGCGTATTTGCATCCGCCGTCGAATCCGGCTCATCCAAAATGGCTTTGGTTTTCTGAATCAGCTGGGTGTAGTGCTGAATCTGCTGATCATAATCCTGCTGCGCCAGCGGTTCCGCATGCGCATGCAGGCTGACAGCGCAAAATGCCAGCGTACTGAGTATCCGCTTAAGCTTCATCACCTTCTTTCCAGACATCTTCATAATCATCTGAATCAATCATAAAGCGGTAGCCGGTATCTAAAGCCAAATACGGCAGCGCATCAGGAAATTCTTCTGCAAGTGCCTTCACCGTAATGATTTCAAAGAATTCTTCGCCATCGCCCAGCTCGCCGCCGTAGATAAACCAGGATACGCTGTTTTCATCCGGCAGCTTGCGTAAGCCGACGATCGGCTCTTTGTTCAGGGTATGCAGCGCAATCGCAACAACATCGGTTTCTTTTACAGGCCGGTATGCTGAACCGAATTCTTCACATACCAGTTTCTGTTCTTCAATCAGCTCTTGATCCATAGTTCCAGGGCATTCATCATCTATTCGTGAAGCCTATTGTAGCCGATCAATGCTGCATAAGGTGAGCCTCTGCGTAAAAACTGCCAGGCTATTTCTGCTCTATTTCCCTTAGAATGAATCAGTCATTGCAGGATGCTATTCTGACTATCCCGGGATACACTTGCACAGCAAAGAACGGCTGATTTAGGATGCAGCCTGTGTGCTCAAAAATTTGCGCTAATTACTGCAAACAGACAGTATTCATCCAGCATAAAAAAAGCGCTGAACTCAACTGAACAGCGCTTTGGGAAACATTGAAATCATTACGGATTATAAACTGCCTTGAACTGCTGGTAGAGCAAGGATTCTTTGCCGTCATTCAGCACATAGCGGGTAATCGTGCCTTTATCTGTTTCAAGGCTCATAGTGATTTTCTGCCCCGGCTTTTTGCCGTCAAGGTCAGCCATCAGCCTTGCCGGAACAGCAACCGAATTTCTGGAACGGTTCATGCCGAACAGCACTTCATGCTCCGTTTTACCTTCTGGAGTAAAGCCGAATGACTTCTGGCCATTGCTGAAGCTGACATGCTTAATTTCAAAATTATTGCTGACGCTGTTTAAGTTGATCTGAATGTCCAGCAGGTCTTTTTTCTGTTCATTCCAGCTGACAGTCACAGCAGGACATAGTTCATTGGCTTCACACAGCAGCAAACCGCGGGTGCCGATGTTTTCACTTTCCGGCACCGCTGCGCAACCGGAAATCAGCACGGCGCCAAGCATCAGACTGGTTAATTTTTTCATTCTTCCCCTCTATTGTGAATGCCGAATATGGCCTGAATCTGCCTTCATTCTAGCGGACTTTCGCCAAAAAGATAATCGCCCGGCCCGGCTAAAAGGCTATTTCAGACGCGCCGCACAATTGGCTAGCTGATCTGCGGCGCCGCGGCCTCAGTGCAACGCTCCATCAATCCGCCTTCAGCCCCGATGATCTGGCGCCGTATTCAATTGAATGAAGCTTTATCCGCTTAAGCAGCCACAGCACCTTATTGGACTTTAAGCATTACCGCAGCAAGGCCTAAGCCAAACCTGCAAACTATTTTGCCAAGAAGCGCCACGGCTTTCAGTCCATCTGCAATCTGCTGAAACTGGACTTATACACTCTTGAACAGCTGCTGATAGAAACGCCAGCCGCTGAAATTTGGGTGATTGGGCGGAAAACCGGCAAAAAACTTGCCGGCTATCACATTCAAAACACCTATAATTTAACTTTTGCCAATGCACACCACCTCGCAAGGTGATTTTCGGTGCTGACCGCCCGCACCCTCCGTGAGCTAAACGGTCAGTCCTGCATTGTTCTGGATGACCTAGAGCTTCCGTCACTGCAGATCCTTTCTTCCCGCAGCTTTTTCACAGTATCAAGCGATAAAATCATCATTAAACAGGCGGTTATTTTTCATACAAACCGGGCACATCAGCGCTTAACTGGGCAGCGCCTGCTGTGCGCCGCCGGGCATGTGCCACTGTATGAAAAAATCCATAATCCGCCTTATAAAAAATGTTTTCCATGTGGCCCGGTGGAATACACTGCAGATGAGCTGCTGGCATTGATCCCTGCTGCCTGCGTCAAATTCATGTTTTATTTAAAGAAAATATCAAAGTTTAAAAGTTTCAGCCATATTCAGCGCGCTGCATGCCAAAGCGTGGCGAAGCGATGAGCTGCGGCAGCCACTTGATAAAATCCAGCAGCGCGATCAGCTGATGAATGCCCTTCTGCAAATGAAAGGCAAATATGGCGCTGACTGCATTCAGGCGGGATATTCCTCTGCACAGCAGGCATGAAAAATAAGGCAGGACGCTGCCCGCCGCGCTATGCAGCCTGCTGGAATGAACTGCTGCAAGTGAACTGAATGCGCCCCGTTACATAAATAATATGAACAGTTTTCGCCAATTCAGTTTAAAATTAAAAAGACCGGATAATTATAAAATTTGTAATCTTTTAACATTGCCAATTCTCTGCAAAATTCACATTATATAGCTCAATTCTGGCACATGCTTTCTACGTCAATTCAATGAATTTATAAAAAAAATGTGGAATATTATGCCATAATAAGCAAACTTTGCAGGCATCTTGCAAAGTACTTTTGCAACTTATAATTGGAGCAAGCTGAATGAGTTCGACCATTTTGGTCATTCATGGACCGAATCTGAATTTGCTGGGAAAGCGTGAACCGGAAGTTTATGGATACCTCACCCTTGAGGATATAAATCAGCAGCTCATTTCACAAGCGCAAAATGCATCAATTTCACTCAATACTTTCCAAAGCAATTGGGAAGGCGCAATTGTTGACCGTATTCATCAGGCACAGCAAGAAGGCGTGCAATTCATCATTATTAATCCTGCAGCATTGACGCATACCTCTGTTGCAGTGCGGGATGCGCTGCTTGGCGTAGCCATCCCGTTTATTGAAGTTCACTTATCCAATGTGCATGCGCGCGAAGCATTCCGCCATCACTCTTATTTATCGGATAAAGCCGTTGGCGTAATTTGCGGTTTAGGCGCGAAAGGCTATGCCGCCGCGCTTGACTTCGCCATCGCTAAAATCCAGCCCACTTTGCAATCTTAAAACTAGGAATACTGTCTCATGGATATTCGTAAAATCAAGAAACTCATCGACTTGATGATTGAATCTGACTTACAGGCGATTGAAGTTAAGGAAGGCGACCAATCGATTGCTTTAACTCGACGCAGTCCAGTCGTGGCGGCAGCGGTTCCTGCAATGCCAGCGCCATCAGCTGCAGCTCCGGCGGCTAAATCACCGCGCGGCGCTGTTGAAACTTCGCCAATGGTTGGCGTGTTCTATTCAGCCCCAAGCCCAGGCGAGCCGACATTTGTTAAAGTAGGCCAGACCATTTCTGCCGGCGAAACGCTGGGCATTATTGAAGCAATGAAAATCATGAACCCGATTGAAGCGACGCAAAGCGGTGTGATTGAAGAGATTCTTGTGAAAAACGGTGAAGTTATTCAATTTGGCCAGCCATTGTTCCGCTACCGCGCCTAAGACCTCGGGGAAAAATAATGTTGCAAAAAGTTTTAATTGCAAACCGTGGTGAAATCGCGCTGCGGATCACACGGGCGTGCAAAACTTTAGGAATTAAGACCGTTGGTATTTATTCCGATGCAGATAAAGACTTGATGCATTTGCGCTTCTGCGATGAAGCGGTATGCATTGGCCCGGGCGCAAGCAGCGAAAGCTATCTGAATATCCCTGCGATTATTACCGCAGCGGAAATTACGGGTGCAGACGCGATTCACCCCGGCTACGGTTTTTTATCTGAAAATGCAGAATTTGCTGAAATTGTAGAAAGCTCAGGCTTTATCTTTATTGGCCCGCGTCCGGAACATATCCGCCTCATGGGCAACAAAGTTTCTGCAATTATCGCCATGAAAAAAGCCGGCGTACCGACTGTGCCGGGCTGCGACCATGCTGTAACAATTCACAATGCTCTTGCAGAAGCCAAAGAAATCGGTTTTCCGCTGATTGTCAAAGCGGCTTCCGGCGGCGGTGGCCGCGGCATGCGCATTGTGGAAAATGTTGACAGCCTGCTTGAATCAGTTCAGGCAGCGCAGCGTGATGCGGAAATGTGGTTTGGCGATGATACCGTCTACATGGAGCGTTTCCTGCAAAAGCCGCGCCATGTTGAAGTTCAGATCCTCGGCGACGGCAATGGCCATGCAATCCATCTTTATGACCGCGACTGCTCTTTGCAGCGCCGCCATCAGAAAGTTTTGGAAGAAGCGCCAGCGCCGGGCTTGCCGGAACAGGCGCGCGCAGACATTCTGGAAGCGTGCGTGCATGCGTGCAAGCTCATGCAGTATCGCGGTGCAGGCACATTCGAATTCCTGTTTGAAGATGGCGAGTTCTTCTTTATTGAGATGAACACCCGTGTTCAGGTTGAGCACCCTGTGACGGAAATGGTTACTGGCGTTGACATCATTGAACAGCAGCTCCTGATTGCTGCCGGCTTAGGCTTAGAGCTTCAGCAGGAAGATATTGAAGTGCAAGGCCACGCCATTGAATGCCGCATCAACGCTGAAGATCCGACAACATTCATGCCGTCTCCAGGCAAGATCGAGCATTTCTATGCGCCAGGCGGCGCCGGCATCCGCTTAGACTCTCATATTTATCAAGGCTACAGCATTCCGCCGTACTACGATTCAATGATTGCCAAGCTGATTTCGCACGGTAAAAACCGCGAGACTTGTATTGCGCGCATGAAGCAGGCGCTGGAAGAAATGATCCTGACCGGGATCAAAACCAACATCCCGCTTCATAAAGATCTGATTTTGGAAGATAAAAACTTCACTAAGCAGGCAATGGATATCCACTATCTGGAAAAGCATTTGCTGAAGCAGCTTGAAGTCAATCAAAACAAAGAATAAGTTTTAATGGCGGAAATATTTCCGCCATTAAGCATTAAAAAACCGCTCAGTTCAAACTGAGCGGTTTTTTATTTTTCTGCATTTTATTAAGGAAGAACACGGCGCAAGGTGGCAAAACACTGCTCAGCTTTTGCATTGCTGCAGAAATCAATGGTGTACGGATTTTTCCATTTCACAAAATACTGTGAAATTTCACCCGTCTGATCTTCCTGATTTCCAGAGCAGTCAGGCTCGTTGTTATCATATTTAACTTGCAGAATCAGCGCTGGAATTTGCTCATCCAAGTCCCGCGCCGGCTGATAATCATAAATGCCGGATGACCATTCTGAACCGCTTTTAATCACAACATCATTATTGTTCTTAAAATTATAGTATTCGATGCATTTCCGGTTATTCGGGATTTCCATGCCCCACAGGCCGGCAATTTCAGGCCGCGTGGTGATCCTGAAGCTGTTTGCGCTGCTGGACTGATCCTGATCATCTGATGCCTGATTTTGCGTAGAATTGTTATTGTCTGACGACGCCATTGCGCCCGATGCGCACAGCATCAGCAAAACTGTTAAATATTTTTTTTTCATACGTTTATTCAGTCATATAACCCTGTGCTATAAATTAACACATTTTTTGATAAAACCTTAATTTCTCAACATTTTATAACAATCATTCTGCCTCGTGCGCACCGCTCAGCCGCGCATGCGCCTGGACGAGCCGGCCACGGTTTTTACACGGAATATTTTTTGATGATTTCTTCAGATCCGTCAGGAACTTATCTTTTAAGAGCAGAAAAAGGATTTATCGGATGAAATATATTCGGCAAATACAGCTTAGGCTATTTCAAGCAATATTCATCGCCAAGCTGCTTTTAAATGCAGCTTCAGCCTTCCCAGCCTAATACCGGCTTCTGGTTTAAGCGGATTTCCCTGCAGGACTTCCTTCCGCCCTGCTCTAGCTAAAAATAGCTGCGCAGGCATTAAGCGCCAGCGCCGTGCTGCGCCTGCACTTTTTTTGGCAAGCCAGCAATAAAAAACAGTCCAGCCAGAGTTGAAATGCCGGCCAAAATAAAAATGCTGCCACCGGAGAGCTGGTCCCAATAGTGCCCAGCAAGCATGCTGCCGCTGGCAACGCCCAGCCCCCACATAGTGCTATAAAGCGCCTGACCGCGGCCCTGCTGTCCCGCAGAAAAATTCTGAAAAATAATGCGCATTGCAATCATATGGAAAAGCCCAAAACTGAATGCATGAATGGTCTGCGCTGCAAACTGCAGGGCAAATACATTAGGATATGCCCCTGCGATGACCCAGCGCAGCCCGGTCAGCAGCAGGCAGGCGCAGACTAAAATGCGCCAAGAAAACATTTTCAGGAACAGATTTGCATAAGCAAACATAATGATTTCCGCAATTACCCCAACCGACCACAGCAAGCCAATCTGGCTGGTTGAATAGCCCGCCTGATACAGATAATTGCTGTAGAAGCTGTAAAACGGCGCATGTGAAAATAGCAGGATAAATTCAATGCTGAAAAAGCATGCAACCACGGGGCGCTTTAAAATAGGCAGCAGCGGTTCGAGCTGCTTCTGTGAAAGCGGCGCGCTGCTGGGTTCTTTAATGCTGAACGACCAAATAAACGCTAAGAATGCAATGCACAGCAGCAGCATGGGCAGCATGGATATGGGGATGATCTCCAGTAATGCGCCGATACAGAAAACCCCTGCAATAAAGCCGATAGAACCCCATTTCCGCACTTTGCCATACAGTTCTGCGCGCTGCTCTCCCAGCCAGAATAGCGTAACGCCTTCAAATTGCGCCAAAATTGCGTTTTGAAAGAAGCTGAAAATCAGCATCAGCAAGGCAATGGACTGGAAGTCATTGGGAATAATGAAAATCAGCAGCCAAATGCAGGATTCCATCCATGTCGCAATGCGCACCAGCAGCATGCGCTTGCCGGATTTATCTGCAATCCAGCCCCAAATAAAAGGCGCAAAAAAGCGGGTAATAATTGCAATGGATGCAAGAATGCCGATTTCCTGATAATTAAAGCCTTGATCTTCTAAATACAGGTTCCAGAACGGCATGAAAGTGCCGACAATAGCATAGTAGAAAAAGTAAAAACCGCCTAGTTTATGCTGGATTGGAAGGTTGAGCATTAAGCAGTATTCCCTTGTATTTACAATGAGTTATTTATTTTTAGAGTTGTATCACATTGTACCTGAAACGCCTAACGAGTAAACCAGCAGTATACAAAATAGTATACAAATCTTTTTTAAGTAAATTATTTCAAAATTTGTATACTTTGCTAATTATTTTAATAATATTAAAATTTTATAATATTTTACAAATACTTATTTATACCCAAATTTAGAAAGTATTTTTCGGATTAATTCAGAATTCAACCCTATGCTGAAGTGGTTTTATTAATCAATAAATATTATTATAAAACAATATCTTATAAGAATCGCACTTCATCTAAGGTGTAAAAAAGGCGCAATTTTTTGAATCAATCAATGAATTTCAAAATTTATACTTCTTTGCTGTAAAAAAACCGTCCTTTCGGACAGTCTATTTTGTTATTTCAGTAATGCATATCTTTGATGTGGCAAGGTCCTCAACTCAAACATATGCTCATAGTCATAAGCTGGCAGCTGTTTAAGCTCAAATCCATCATGTCTCATTGCAGGATTTTGCATAATGCTGGATTGTGGATATATTTTTCTCAATAGAGCCTGAGACTACATGGGGTAAAAGCTGATTCACTTTTACAAATATCTTTTCTGGATAACCAACCTGATAAGATTGCTGATCACGCTGAAGAAAATTATACAATTCTTCTGCAACCAGCTCGGGGCTGTCCATTTGTACTCCCAATTTCTGATTCATCTGAATCACCGCCAGGCTATTCATTGCCGTGCTGGTAGCGCGGGGAGAGAAATATCTGAACTTAATCACCGTTGTGCAGTATTCCCGCGCAAGCGCTTCTGTTGCCCCCCTTAGTGCAAATTTACTCGCGCAGTAGCTGACATAGCCAGGATAGCCAATGCTTCCGAAAGTGGAGCCAATATTGATAATTTGACTGGGGTTCACTGCCGACATCAGCGGGATAACTTGCTGAATCAGTTCCAGCGGATACACTACGTTTACCATCATCATTCTTTCAATCATTGCATCCTGCTGATCTGAGAATAAAGCAAAATCATTTATTCCGGCATTATTAATATAATAGTTGATCGGCGTATTCAGTACGGAAAGCGCCTGTATGAAATGCTGACGGCTTTCCGGTTTGGATATGTCACAGCATAAGCAGTTTAACTTGATGTCTGGATAGCTCTTCGCAAGTTTAGCCTGCATCTCTTTAAGCATGCTTTCATTCCTGCCTGCTAAAACAAGGTTAATGCCTTTTTTTCCTAAAGTATTTGCAATGGCTTGGCCAATGCCTCCTGTTGCCCCAACAATAACAGCTGTTAAATTAGACATAGTTTTTCTCACTGAATATAAAAATAGTTATGCAATATGCGCACGCCAAATTAAAAGTTATGATTCATTCCTAGGCCCATGCTGATGTACAGCTTCCGGTTTTCCAGCGGGACAAGAATTTCACGCCTGCCGTGCATAAAGCGCTTATTGTCAATAATGGCCAGATCACCGTCCTGCCAATTAATTTCAGCAGTAAATTTTTCACAGAGGCCTGCCAGTTCTGAAATTAAATCCGGGCTGATTTCCGAGCCATCGGCAAAATGGTAGCGCGGTTTTTGATAATTATAGGACGGCCCTAATAATGTATTTGCAAATGCAGGAATGCCCTTTAAATTATCATGCCGGATCATATTCACCTGTAAGCCATATTCAATTCCGCCATTCTCTGCAGGGCTGATGCTTTGGCCAGGAATCATGCCTGCAAAACGCTGCAAATCATTCCAGGTCGTCTCTTCAGGCATCTTGATATTCAAAGCAGCTGCAACATATTTTTGCCAAATATTTTTGGGCAGATACCGGCTGATCGTCATCGGCGCTGAAAATTTTTCCTTTAAGCTATCCGGCAAATTCAGCCAAACCAAATGGCCATCGCATACTGTAGTTTGAGAACCCTGCGAAGCGCTTAATGCACTGAAAAAGGCAATAATATCCGGCGGCAATGGCGTAGTTCCATTTTCAATATGCAGCCCTACAGCATGAGTGCCTGCATCCACTTTTTGCGATTGCTGCGTGATATTTTCACGCGCCGGGTCGTAAGTCAGCTTTTGGCATAATGATGCCATCAGCTGGCTGAAACTGGCCACGTCATAGTTTTCATTTCTCAGCAGAACCCAGCCGTTTTCGGTTAAAGCGGCTTTGATTTCTTTTCTTGCAGACTTTGGGAGAAGTTCTTTCTCATCCGCATTCATCACAGCTTGTTTCATCTTTCTATCTCACTGTTGCCGCTTATCGCCCAGCTTTCGCTTGAAGCAGAAATAGTTTTAATTTTCCGGAAAATTTATCAGTACGCTAATTCAGCAACAAATCTGCCTTAAAACGCTGCTGAATAGCATTTCTGCGCAATTTTCCATTATCTGTCAGCATTTCATTTGCTAAAGAAAACGGTTCTTCAGCGCGGCACCAATGCTGAATGCGGGCATAATCCGGCATGCGGGCATTGGCTTTTTGTATTGCCTGATCAACCATACTGTTTGACACTGAGTCTTTGGCATAAATCACTGCGGATAAATGCGGCTGCGCTTCACCAAAAACAGCAATCTGATTAATTTCAGGCTCACTTGCGCTATTGGATTCCACCCATTCCGGAGAGACATTCCGGCCAAAACTGCTGACAATAATCTGCTTAATGCGTCCGGTGATAAATAAGTAGCCGTCTTCATCAAAAAAACCCGCATCACCGGTATGGATATACTGGCTTGCAGGGAGTTCATTCAAATAGCCCTGCATGGCATTACCCTTTACCAGCACCTCGCCACTTGGAGTTATTTTGACTTCCACATGCGGCAATGGCCGGCCTACACTTCCTATTTTAATTGCATTGGGTAAATTCAGACTCACCACAGAAGCGCATTCAGATAAGCCATAGCCCTCATATACTGGAAGCCCGAGCTTTTCACACTGCATCAGCAAATCTGGAGCAACTTTTCCGCCGCCGACGGCGATGAATTTCAAGCTGCTGAAATCCTCAGGACTGTGCACTGAAATGTATTCCACAATGGCTTTAAGCATTTGCGGCAGCAGAATGACGCTTTCAATTTGATATTCATTTACGGCATCAGCGAAATTCTGGACTTTAAATTCATGATTTGAGATTAATCCGAATTGACTTACCTCTCCTACGGCCAATGATCTGCCCATGCTCAGTGCCACATATATTCCCGCTATATTTTCCAGCAGCGTGGTAAAAGGAATAAGGCATAAATGGCGCCCCAGCTGGCGTGAGGCCAGCGCATTGCTCAGCGATTGTGTAATTGAATCAATGGTATCCTCTCCCAGACAGACGCCTTTAGGCGTTCCAGTACTGCCGGAGGTATAGGTTATTTTCGACGGCTTTACAAAATCTGAACTTGCTTGGCTATGTGCGCTCAGACCTTTTTTATCAGCCAAATGGATAAATTGACCCTTTACAGTATTTGCAGCTGAAATATGCTTTATGGTCTTGCTGGCTTTCAGCTCTTCCAGCCATTCAATCCCCTCATTAGCATTACCGAATGCAGCAGGCATGAAAATTGTATCTGCGCGGCTATCATTGAGCAGATGCTGGATCTGATTTTTGCTGAAAAACAGCGGAATCGGAACAACCGTTATATTGGCTTTTTTTGCAGCCAGATCCATCACAATCCATTCGATGCTGTTGCTCCCGCAAATCGCAAGATTCCCGCTTTTCATCTGCATCAGTTCAGCAGCCAGATGGTCAACTTGCATTTGCAAATCAGCATAGCTAACTGTTTGATCCGCAGTCACCAGCGCCTCGCTTTCCGGGCTATATCTTGCATGATAGGCAATTGAATCAAATAATTTTTTTATCATCTTCAGAAATCCAAGTTTGAAGCTGGATATCCACCCAGTTTCATGAATATTTAGAAATTGGAGTCGTATATTTCCTGAGTTACGGCCAATGCTTCGGCCACATTTATCGCCAGCACGAGCGGCTTTTGCTGATAGTAGTTTCCCCATTGCTTCTGGGCTGCGCCTAGCGCGTTTGGATCCGCTTTATCCATGACATGAAATGCAGCCTCATCTGCTGCAAAACATAGCGGACAGCAACTGTGCCTGTACATACAGCCCATTCAACTTTTTGCCGGCTTAAATGGAATACCAGAAAAGCAACCATCAGTTTTGCATTTTCCATATTGAGAGAAGCCAAATTTCCGATTTCAACCAGCTTGTCCCTTGAAACCTTACTTTGGGTAAATTTTTCCAGGCTCACCTGCACCGGCGTTTCCAGATATTGTTCAAGAAAAGCATCTTTCCCGCTTAAATTTTCCATCCCAATTGCCACTTGCATCCTATTTTCGGTATAGCCGGCAAACAGTGTTGAAAAAAACTCAGAAAGTGATGCATTATGGATTTCTTTATATTTGTCACTGATAAAACTTTCAACGCGCACCCGCTCTAATGTACGGCGGCGGTCTAAAGTTTTAACGTCCAAACTGATGAGTGCATTTTTGAACGATACCTTAGGCAATGCTTCCACACAGTTTTTATCTGAATCAGTTTTAATAAATCGTTCTTTTTTATATTTTGAGTTATATAAATCTGAGTCTAAATAGTTAATCTTATTAGATGAGGAATTTTTAAATATGAATGTAGTCATTATCATCTCTCATAAAAACATAATAAGAAAAAAATAAAACTGTAAGCTTAAAATTCCCTTAAGAATAAAAATACATCACAAAACAAAAGCAAATTAAAGTAAATAAAATTAATAATTTATAAAAAAATAAAAAACATAAGTAATAAAAAATATTTTTAATATACCCACTTAAAATAAAAATCAATGATAATCAATATCACCAATAAAATTATAATCACCTATGCTTATATATAGTTTAATAATCTCGCTGACAGCAGGCTTTCTATTATAAATAAAGCTGCAGTCAGCGCTATGCTCGTATCATCATCTTATGCGTAAAAGAAATCCGTATTAATCACTTGAGGGCTTCTCCAATTTCAATCCAGGCATTCACTTTGCTGGCGCATTCTGCATGAATCTCAAGATTCTCAATGTAGCGGGTGTAAAGCTCTCCCATTCCACCTGTTTTCAATGCAGCAGTTTTATCGCACGGCACCAGCATTGCTGCTGGAATTTGCAATTTCGTTGGCGCGCTGGGCGAGCTGCAGGCTGTCAGGAGTAAGCCTGCAGTCACGGAACACATCGCGTTCAATAATTTTCTGCGTTTCATGTTTGATATCCCGGAATTCAATTTTTATTCTCTGCTGTTCTTCAATCAGCGCTTCATCCGCCCTTTTCACTTCCTCCTGCAAGGCATCTTGCGCAGCAATATACGGCGCAACGGCAGCGCTAATCCTGCCGCTGCAGATCTGTTCTGCTTTACGCAGATCACCGGCCAAGCTGTTGCAGTAAAGAACATACCCGGCAATAAATATCAGCAGTGCCAGAATGATCCATTTGTAAAGTGGCGCCAGCATTGCATCAATCATGAAGCGCTCCACTTTTTATAAGCATTGGCCAGCTTTACGTCATAACTGTTTTTGGCATAAGCAGCACCGTTATACCCACGCGCAAATGCTTTCCAGTCCTTATTTTTCAGGGCACTGATCAGGCCATTCACTTTAATGTAGCGGCACATTGCATCCAGCTGTGAAGCTTCGTCTTTATACATCGCATTGACGAAAGCCTGCAGCGACTTATAGCCCAGAGATTTCCAGTGATAGCCCATCACCTGCCCAAGACCCCAGCTTGCAGACTCCAGCGCCGATTCGCGGTGATATTCGGCTGCCGCAGCCAAACGGACATGCTGCGCAGAATATAGGCCATAGCCGCCTGCGGATGTGTTGCATAGATCCGGGCATTTGGCCATCATCACATCAACTGTTTTTGCTTGGCCATTCGCAATCAGGCGCTGGCGCATCACATGACGCTCAAACAGAATCACCGGAGTATTGTCAGCATTGAACCCTGATCCCCGGCACTCTACTTCATGAACCGCCTTTAAAGCCGCTGCTTCTACACCCAGCGCTTTCGCCTGAGCGCCTATCTGCGCATCGGTCAGTTTCTTGCTCATGAATCATTCCCGCCCTTGCCATTTCCCCAAATTGCGAGGAATGCTGCTTTAATTTCAGAAATCACCTCAGGCAGCGGCTTGCCTTTCAGCAGCGCAATCGACTGGTACAGAATGCCGATGGCTAAAAGGCCGAACACCGCGAACATGAGCATGATAAAGCCCTGATACATCGTGGACGTTTTGAGCATTTCAAAGTGCTCAATAAATGCCGAACCGCCATACAGGCTGACCGTTACGCTCGCCAGAAACTTGCCGATGACGCTCATGGAAACCTGAATTTTCCCCGTTTTATCAATGTCCCCGCTCAGCACCAAAGCCAGAATCGCGCCGACGACTGCCGGAATCACTTTGATTACCCACGGAATTGTACTTTCCTGCATCCCCAATACACCTATATTTTTGATATGGCTATTGTGTCGCCGAAGCAATCAGGCAAATAAAGCTTGTTCCAATAAAAAACCCGCCGAAGCGGGCTTAAAAGCGCAGTGGTTAATCCAAGCAAAAAACTGCTTTTTTGGAAGGCGGATCAAGAACCACGGTTTTATTTTCACCATATACAGGATCTACAATATATTGATCTATTGGACTGGCATCTGTAATGATGATCTCAATATCTGCATGGCTGCCCGCAGGGTTATAGAATGAGGCATACCCAACCCCATTATAAATCCCGTTAACAGGCGCAATTTCCTCAAAACCTGAACTAAGCGGCTTTACCTGAAGCCAACAACACCTTCATATAAAACATTGTTGATCTTGACGTCATAATATCCTTCACCTGTAATCATGCCCAATGTCACTTTCTGGGTAGCTCCTGCACAAACAGCATCCCCCATGCCTGCTTTAATGCGCAGCACCTGCACGCTGGGTACACCGGCATCCAAACAGTCCTGTACGGCGATGTAGTCCGGGTTCTTGGGATCATGGCCCAGCTGCCCGCGGATATTGCCCTGATGAATGGCCATCGGCGCATCCACCCGGCCGCGCTTGAAGCGGCCCAGGATCACGGCGCCTGTCAGGCCCTCTGCAGTTTGCTCTTCGGTGCGGTCAATAATGTCCTGACGCTGAATGCCGGCCGCTTCGCCTAAAATTTTTGTGGTGTTCATAAATTTGCCAGCCTTAGTTTTACCGTTATTCTGGCCCCAGCTGGAAAGAGTAAAAAATGCCTGTTCCAATTAGGCTTGTGCGCTACCCACGATGACCTGCGACTCGTCAAATTCTCCGTCAGAGAACGGACTTTCAATGTGGATCACGGCCAAGGTAATTTTGTTTAACGCTTAATCAGGATTTTGAGATTCATAAGTGCTTAACGGCAGAAATGTGGTTATCCGCGCAAGATGCCAGATTGCATTTTCATATTCAGCAAACAGATCATCAGGAACATAGACAGCAGTAGGTTCAGGACCGCTGCCAGTACCGCCGTTCCCGAATGCATAATTCCCTATTGTAGGCATGACTCTAGCTCTAAATACTGCTGTTTCTACTGAAGTACATTTTACAAGAGCTGAACTTCCTATCGAAATGAAGCTAGTCCCGAACTCGATTAATTTAATTTTATTACAATTGCTTAGAGCTGAGTATCCTAATGATTCTAAGCTATTAGGGCATATGAATTCAGTCAAATTCGAGCAATTTACAAATACTGAATTAGCAATTGATTTAAGAGATTGACCTAATTCTACAGATGTAAGATTAGACCAATTTCCAAATGCACCCGCACCAAGCTCTGTAACAGTATCGGCTATGACCAGTGCAGTAGCTGTATTTCTATACAATGTATTTCGATTGGCATCTTGCTCAACGATCGGGCCAGTTGATTCATAAATCCAAGATCCATTGACCAGATATTTAATATCCCAGTTTTCGGCTGGCGATGGCTTGGAAGCTAAGCAAAAGTGGAAGCTGCTGTTCTCGACTACTGCATGACCCTCTTCTATATCCGTGTCATCCGTAAATGAAGGCATAAATGTTGGCCTCAGCTCAAATGCTCTATGTCTGTCTGATTTTGGCGTGATTGAGATTTTCCGGCCGTTCCCGGCCAAGTCTTCAACTTTTAAACCGACTAGATCCATCGCTGCAGCATCCAGCAGTACAGCGCTAGACGCTGCAGGCAGGCCATTAATATAGATGTCGAATACAACATTATTGAATGTCAGGAACGGCAGCGTATCGCGTACTTTATTTAGGACAATCCTCTGCTGCACCTCAGGAGGCGTACAGCTGATGACAAAGCGGTCTTTGCCGTCAGGAGGATCAGTCTCACTGCCGTCATCCTCTTCATTCTGACCTAAACGCAGCACCTGCACGCTCGGCACACCAGCATCCAGACAGTCCTGCACGGCGATGTAGTCCGGGTTTTTGGGGTCATGGCCCAGCTGCCCGCGGATATTGCCCTGATGAATGGCCATCGGCGCATCCACCCGGCCGCGCTTGAACCGGCCTAAGATCACGGCGCCCGTCAGGCCCTCTGCAGTTTGCTCTTCGGTGCGGTCAATAATGTCCTGACGCTGGATACTGACCGCTTCGCCTAAAATTTTTGTGGTATTCATCTTTTCTTTCTTCCTGATCCCGAATTGCTTATGGCCTTAATAATTTCATTGCCCATTTTTATGAATGCATTGTGCTTTTGAGCTTCCGCTTCAATTTCAGCCTTCTTCTTTTCCCAGGCATCGGATGCATAAAAGTAAGCCTCAAAACTCACCGGCAGCTGCAGCGCCTCATGCATTGACATCCCGCAGCGGCTGGCTAGATCCTGCACGGCGCTAAGCAAATGACTGATCCAGTTCTTTGATGATTCCGAAAAAGGCGGCAGCGGGGCGAAATCGAAGCGGCGCGTCATCTGCACCTCTTGAAATGACCAAGCCCTGATTGCTGACATTCAGATGAAGCATGGTGAATAACTGATTGTTGATCGTAATGAAATCCTGATAGATCAAATCAAAATCGCTCTGGGTCTGCTGCTTTAAAAATGCCAACCGCCCAGAGAACTGCCTGATAAATTCACTGTCATTGGCGCTGCGGTCCGGGAGTTCCGACAGCTTTTCATGCCCGTCATAGCTGATTTGAAAGGCCAGCATGCATGCAATCCATTCCGCGGCATTCGCGCAGTGCTCTTCCAGATATTCTGCCTCCCTGCCGGTCAGCTGGCGCACAGTAATGCCATTGATTGTGCGTTCAGGCAGCCAATCGCTGTCCGTATTCAAAAAACAGGCTGAAAAGTCCGTATCGCTGGAAAAAAGTGTATTTGACTGCTTTTCCACATACTTCAGCATTAAAAAGTAGCGCTCCTGCACCGTCATTTTCAGGGGCAATTCTGCATTGGCCAGAACATGCGACAGAAAGGCGCTGATCCGCTTTTCATTCAGGCTTTTATCGATTACCGCAACTTTCAGAGAATCATTGAAGATGATTTCCTGCATTTGGTACGTGTTATTGCCGACCGGCACTGGATCAAAGGTAAGCATTGTTCAGTTTTTCTCCATAAAGATTGCGGACATCTTGAGCATCCCACGCCGCCCGGCTCATCATGCTGATATTCACCGCAAGGCTCAGACGGTTCCCGTGTTCATCAATCGGCGTGACAATCGGTGCAGAGACACTCTCGATAATAAAAGGCCAATATGTTTTGCCGTGTGTCGTCAGTGAGACATACGGCGGAATAATCCCGGAAAACAGCCCTTCAGCGCCTTCAGACAAAACGTCTGTCAGCAGCGTGCCTTGAGACAGCTGCGCCGGTACAGCCCAGGACTCCAGCCGCATGATTTTGTTTTCAACTTCTAATTTGGCATCCCAGAGTGCGATGAAAAACAGACTGAGGTTCAGGCGTACGGAAGCCGTGGACAGGAATACCTGCGTTGTATTCACTTTGTTTAAGTTGGTTTTTCCCTCAACAGATTTGGCCCATTCCGCAATAGGCTGCGCTGCCGATACTAATCCGTTAACCATCTCATCGGGAAGCCCGCCCATTGCTGCTCCGGCAACCGATCCCAATGAAGCAATCGTCTGGCCATTCTGCAGGCCGGCCATCAGCATCGGCATTTTCAGTTCAGGATTGGAGTTTTCAAAGGGCGTCTGCCACTGGCTTTCCATGGTCTTGTCGCCATCGGTCAGGAAAGCGCGGATCGTCGGCTGGCTTGAATCCACTTCAACCCTTTGATTGCCGTTTTCGTCGCGGGAAACCGTGCAGATATTGAATTCCGCAAATTTATGCTTTGAAACGCTCCCCCAAAAAGGGTCCGCGTTCATGCGCTCAGGCTGCGATGCTGCTGGAGCATTGGCTGCCGGCACTTGCGCAAGAGAATTTCCCATAAAAATAGCCCTGGTTTAAACAGGGCTATTTTCTCAAGGCCGGGCTGAAGCTGGCCTCTGCAGTTCCAATCTTAAGATGCCAGCTTCAGGCCTTCATTCTCATGCTGCTTAATTTTTTTGATAATTTCAGCAGCTTTGTTATAGGGCATCACAATTTCACCGTATTGATTTTCTTCAGCGCCCCAGAAGCTCAATACAGCCTGCTTGATAGCCGGACTGCTCAGGCCATCGCCGTTGAAAACATAGCTGCTGCGCTCAGGGCGGACATAAAGCTGATAGCCGGCAAGCTGCTCATCAATCCGCAGTTTGCGCGGATGCATGCCTTTATCGCGCACCATATCAAACAGTTCCTCTGGACTTGCAGCATGGGTAAAGTTGTAATTCTTCTCCCTTGGCACATCCTGAGGATCACTGTGCTTTTCGATTAAAACGATTCTGGTCATTACGCCAGTGCCGGCATTCTTGAACGTGCTTTGCGGCAACTCAATGGTTCCCGTCACATATGCATCCTTTTTGGCGCCAAGCCAGTCCGAAAGCTTTTGATCCATCGCGCCGCGCGGAATAAGCGCGACAATGCGGCCGCCATCATATAAGTGCTCAAATGCCTTCATCACATGCTTAATGGCGATAGATCCTGCATTGCCATACGGCGGATTCATCACAATTGCATGATATTTATTGTTTGTGCCAAGGCTTTCAAAAGCGTCAACAATCACATTGGCGCCGGTATTCGCCATTTTCGCACGGCTTGCCAAGGATTCTGTCGGCTCAACCATCGTCAAGTTCGCATCAGAAGGGACAAATCTGCCTATCGCGCCATCGCCGGCGCTTGGCTCAAGAACTTCATCCCCGGCATGCACTCCCGCCCACTCAATCATCTTATAGCCCAGAGGCTCAGGCGTGGCGTACCACTCCTTGCCTTCCCGGTTCCGGCGGCTTTCAGTGCGCTTGCCCTTGGCATAATAGTAAGTCAAGGCCTGATCAAACGGCGTCAGCTTAGCGATGCGCGCATTTTCCTCGTCATAAGCCTTGCCGCCGACACCATCCAGCGCGCTGGGTTCATAGTAGTCCGCTTCCTCATAGGCGCGGATCAGAGCCTCTTTAATGCTGACCAGAGCATCACTGCCTTTTGCAAGGTTATCTACTGTTTCAGCGCGCCCTGCAATCGTATCCGCGAATGCAGCCCGCTCCCAGCCGGTTCCGGTCGTCATGTAGCGCTGAATCGCATTGGATGACTGGCCGACCCGGTAAATGCGCCCTTCCGTTTGGCGCAGCTTTGCCGGCTTGACCGGCTGCCCGATATTCACGATAACGCGCGGATATTTCCCCGTTGTGTCATGCAGGCTGATACCGGTTGAACCGGCATCTGACTGGACAATCAGGACGTCAAAACCCGCACTGTCATCATTGAACAGGTCTACATTCTTTTGGCGGTCCTGCTTTGAAACGCGGCCGTTAAATAGCAGCGCTTTCGGGAATGCAGCTTTCAATGACTGAATAGGTGAAGGGTAGTCAAACGACAGGGCGACCAGATCCGGCCGCTCTTTCACAAATTGCTCATACTCACGCTCTGCTGCATGGGAATTATCAGCCTGATTGAATCCGCCCTGATTCACCGCAAACGGCTTGAATCCGCCGCCGTCATTGTAGTCGTGAAAAATAACCGCTTTGCGGCCTAAGGCCAGATTCTTTTTGATGAAGCCTAAGCCTTCATTTGCCTTAATCGCCTCAAGCAGCCTGCGGCGGGACAGATAATCAAAGCGTTTCTGAATCAGTGCGCTTAAATTCTGAAAACGGCGATTTCCAGCATCATCTTTTGCATCACTTAGGAAATTCAGCCCTTCATCAATTGCTTGGCCCGCTTTTGAGCGGATCAGGACGAACTTGCGGTCATAGTCATAGTTGAGCACCAGATCGCGGCCGGAAAGCGCGCCTGAGCTTTTCAGGCTTTCCGCGAACTGGCGCTCCATGACCCCGCTGTCAACTTTGCCGTCCGGGCGCGTCAGCTTGTTGTAGCGCATGCGGAAGCCGAACTTTTCCATATAAAATTTATCGCGCGCGCTGCCGGCATTGTACCGGGATGAATCATTTTCAAATGCCGCGGACGGATCGCTGTAATGAAATAAATAGCCCTCCGCCCAATCAACACTTTTCAGGTAGCTGAAAGGCGTAGCGGATAAAAAGATCACTTTTGCGCGTTTTCCCGTTTGATTTTTCCAGCTGTTTCTCCAGGCTTCCCGGTGATCCTTGATCAAATTTTCCCAGTCAGACCATGCTTCTGCTGGAATGTCCTGATCATTGATTTTTTTCGGGTACTGGTCAGCAAACTTAGTGCTGGCCCATTCATCAAAGCCTGCATGGTGTCCCGACAGCGCGCGAAGCTTTCTTAAGGCATTCGTCGCTTCGCCGTCCGCGCTCTGCGAAAGCGTATGCGATTCATCAACAACAATTAAATCCCACTGCTTATGAACCAATGATCCGTTGGACCCGAAGTTCGCAAAAGTGGTGACAACGATATTGCTGATTTGCCCGCCATTATCCTGAGAATTTTTAAGCTGATAAATGTTCAGGCCCAGAGGCTTGCCGCTTTTCACAAAATCACGCGCAATTTTATCGCTTAAAGTCACAATCAATACATTCTTTAAGCCCGCATTGACTGCGCGCTTGACCGCGCCCAGCCCAGTGAAGGTTTTCCCCGTCCCCGTACCGTTCGTGAATAAAATGCCATTCTGGTTATCAACCATTAAGCGCTGTTCAGCCTTAACGACATCCCCCTGCTGCTCAGGCAGCAGATAAGGCAATGCCTCCTGGATATTCTCAAGGCTTCCCCATTCAGTCGCTACATTTTCGGCCTGCTTCTGCAGGATCTCTTTTGCATCTAAGGCAGCTCTAGCTGAATGAGCAGCCCGTATAACTGATCGATCTCTTGACTGCTTAACAGGTGATCGCTGGCGCTTGCCGCCGCCGCTTCGGCTGCTGTCATGCCCTGTATCAGCGGCTGGACTTCCCCCGCCTGCAGGTTCATCTCGATGATTTCCTCCATCAAGTAAACCTGCATCATGTGATGCTGGTAAGCCAGTATCACTGTTTCCGAGTATCCCTTGCTCAGCATTTGCTGCTCCTGCTGGTGAAGGCGCCGCTGCAGCTCCTCCTGGCTCAGCATCAAGAGCTGCTGATCCTCCTGATCCGCGGCGAAGTCCGCCAAGCTGTGCCAAACCTGCATCGGTATCTGTAGCATTAGATAAAACCCCTTTTACTAATTTCTGATCATCAGTGAGTAAATTTTCATTTATTTCAGGCAAGTGTTTTGCGCGGACTACGGTATGACCGTTATAGATAAAGGCATACGGGTCATATTCTTTGGCGGTTTTCAGCGAAATGCCGTGCAAAGAAATGACAAGCAGCGGCTTGCCTTTCTTCGTGACATATTCGCTTAATTCATTCTCGCAGGCATAAAATGCAGCAGCCTGTTCCAAAGATTCAACTGAGCTGCCCGGCGCGCTTTGAATTAAGAATGAGCGCAGGCCTTCATCCAAATTGCTGACCGCATGCGCATGCACAAATTTGGCAAGGCTTTCCAGCAGCTCATTATCTTCATCCTGCCGGGCATAAATCAGCGCCTGTTTCGCAGCGCTTAAATCCAGAGCGATTTCACCGGATAACAGCTTTCTGTAGTATTCAGTGATCTGATTGCTATTTTTCAAGGCAGCAATCAGTTTGTCTAGAGAACTTAAGACGTTCTCTGATTTTAAAATGAAATTTTTTTCAAAAAAGAACATACAACCCTCAACACAGGCTTTCAATTTGACCATGTTAAGGGTGTAAGGATGCCTGTTTTTTGACTGTTCCAATCAGCTGGGCTGGTAAAGGATCTCAAACAATGGATTGGATGCTGAATCAAAACTGGAAATTAAGCTTTTTTCCATCTCATCCACAATCAAGGCAGCAAGGGCAACCGTATCAACGGTACTGCCGGCCTTTTTCAGGGCATTCTGAATGATTTTGCTCTTCACATTCCTGTCATCAAAAATGATCGCCGGCACCAGGTTTTCATGCCGCTGGGCGGCCAGCTTCAGCCGCTCCAGCCCGACAACAAGATAATACTTATGCCCTTTTTCAATCACCAACACCGGATCTTCTTTGTTGATTTTGCTCTCGTCCACCTTAAGCGCCTTGTCTGTGACAATTTGCTTTAACGGAATATGCTCATAGCTGCCGTCTGCTGCCCATGAATCAAACTCAGACCAGGTGTGCTGAAGCTTCTGCGGCAGATCCGCCATGGCAATCCGCTGAATGCTCCCGAAGCCTTGCCAGCCCGCTTCAAAATTTGAATGATAGATCTGTTTAGCCTCATCCTCAGATTCAGCGCCGATAATGATTTTATGCTCATCAAAGGCGCCAGCGGCATTCAGCTGCCGAATGATATAGGCCTGTTCCGGTACTGAATCCAAGTGGTTTTTAACAAACACATCGATTTCATCGCCATCCGCGCCCATTGTATTTTCAATGTAGCCATAGTGATGCTGCATTTTGACTTCCCACTTTTTGCCGCCGGGATCTGTGCCGGCGCGGACGGAGTCTGCAGGATTTTCAATTGCAATATTCAGTCCGCCAATCTGCACGGCGCCTTTGCGGTATTTGCCGGCAATCAAGCTCGCCTGATCCGGCAGCTTGGCGCGGCTGTAGGGAGAAGTTGCTGCCTGATGGGCATGCTGATCAAACAGCGTGAATGGCTCATTCGCCGAGTCAAACATGCTGATCGTGGCATTGTCCCCGTAATTGTCATTGATCACTGATACGGCGTAGCTGATCGCATCTTTAATGCTGACTGGCTCTGGCTCTCCAAACAGCCCCATATTCAGCTGATCAATCGCCTGCTTTTCGGCAAACGCAGCCATTGCCTTAAACAGCATGCTCATTTTTTTGGCGCTGCGGCTGTTCTTTGAAAGGAACACGGCCAGCTCCGGCACACCCTCTGCCAAGCCGCCGAATAATCCCTGTTGCTGAACAAACTCTGCAATGTCCTGATCATTGTGCTTGGCTGCAAGGATTGTATTGGCGGCATCAATAATCGCATTGGTGACGCGCTTGTCCAGCGCCTGCTCGATCCCGTCTACAATTGAGCTGGATACATCCTGAATATCACCACGGCTAACCGCTTGAGCTTCAATAAACTTGGGCGCTGCGGCGCCTAAGGCATTCAGCATGTTCTGCAGATCCGGTTTTGTTTGATCCGCCATCATTTCCAGCAGCCGGTCATCGTTATAGGCTTTGCTGAAAATGGCCGCCTTAATCCGGGCAACCAGCGCCTGAGTCGGCTTGCCTTCGGTAGTGATGTACTGGGCCGCTTCCGTATCGCCTATGGATTTCAGGAAGCCATGAATGAACTTCTGATTGCCGGCCGTCAGCAGGTCGCCGTCATCGCCTGGAGTAAATAAGGCCAGCAGGTTTTCGTCCAGCCGCTTGGCGTCTGATTTCGCGCGCTCAGTGGCGCTGAATGACAGCTTATCGTCCTGATTGGCCTCTACCGTGAACTGAACCCGGTCCACTTCTGAAGTGCGGATGCGGACAAGTATGGGCTGCTTGAAGCTTTCTGCCTGCGCAGCGGAAAAGCCGAAATATTCCGCTTCTTCAATCAGCCATTGCCGGTATTCTTCAGCCTGCCCGCGCGCATACGCCAGCTGAATGGCCATAGTGCGGCCATTGCCCGATTCAACGGCCAAGTCATCCCCGACAATCGGGGCGCCGGTATCGGCCCGGCCGGAACGCCCAAGGCTTTCAGGATCTAATCCGTTTGACGTTTTTTGAACCCAGGCCTGTGAGGATTCACGGCTGCGGTCGCGCGGCTGCAGTTCCTGAGGGTATTCTGGATTTTCAGCGCCGGCGGCTGTATGCGAAGCGGTGACTTCATCAGACTCAAGCAAGGCAAAAACAGTGGAAACCTTGGTTCCTTTGGCTGTTTTAACATTATTGCTACGGCCTTTAATTACACCAGGGCTAAAAGTCTTAAATAGTGTCTTGAAAACTTCTTCTTCAGATAATTCATGACCTTCCTTATCTGTAATACTGAGAATTTCAATGTTGATTTCTTGATCGGCTTGTGCTTCAATTGAATTGAAAGCAAGCTCCTGTTCGAAACCTCTCGTCTTTGATTCTTTATCATCGACCCACGAGGAATCGAAACCGGGAGCTTCTTTTTTTGCCGCAAGATAATATGCCAGCAAGCCGTTTGGCAGTTCACCGACTTTAATGCGTGCCGTAATACTCAGCTCATTAATCTGTACTGTTTTCTCAAAAGTATAGAATGCGGCAAAATCATCAGACCGCTCTTTATTCAATTCTTCCCGTTCACCAATTTTACCGTGCATTAGGATTTCTGGAATGCGGGGAATGATTAAAGCTGAATTTGGCCGCATCCGGTGAAGCATCTTTCCTTTTGATTTTGAATTAATTGCTACCAAGCCAATCTGTGTTCTAACTTGTTTTGACTGGAGTTTTTCAGAAAAATAAGATTTTGCAGATTTAATGAAATCTCCCTGATTTTCTTCAAGGATCTTAAGAAAATCTTGATCAGCCTGCTGGCTGTCCCATTCAGCAATCTCATTATTCTCAACTTTTGAGATTAATTTATCGATTGTTTTTAAAACTTCAGATTCATCCTGAATGTTGTCAATTTTTGCAAAATCACTCATCACATACTCAAAAAAAATAGCCCAGTGAAGGGCTATTCTGAAAGATGCTGCAGGCCGGATTATTCCGCTGTTCCAACCATTTCATTGACTTGGGCAATCAATACATTGACTGCCTCAATCAGCAGCGGATCATGCAGGTTTTTTTCAGCCTCAGCCCGCACTTGCTGCAGCAGCTCAATAGAAACGGCAGCCTTGCCGTCAATAATGGATTGATACAGCGCGCTGGCGGCTTCAGCAGCCGGTCCGCCTAAAAGCTCAATCAGTTCACGCAGGCGCTTGGCGCTGCTGAGCTTTTCCATTCCTTTCTGGTCTGGAATAGCTTCAATCAAAGCGCGCAGCTCTTTGGTCAGCTTCAGTTTTTCCATTGCATTCATAATCTGCAGATCCTATCAGTGAATTTTTGACGCTTGGCCGACTTGGTAAACGGAATACGACGATACAGCCTGCTCAAACAGATCACTCAAATCAGCCGGCAGGCGGTTCCCGATTTCTTCCAGCTGCGCTTCAATGGCATTGGCCTGAGTGAAGTCCACCTCGCCCTTAATCACCTTATTCAAGTAATCGGCATCATCCGAATTTCCTGTACCGCCTTCACCGGCGCCCGATGCCTCCAGCATTTCAGCAAGCCCTCCAAAGGCAGGATATTGGACAATCATTGCCTCAACTGTTTTAAAAAACCGCGGCGCGCCATGTCCACGGTTCCATGCGCGGGTTTGGGCATTATTGGCCGAAACTGCCCACTCACCGCCGGTATGCAGATACGCAGTCCAGGAATCAATCTTCTTGTCATTCTTGAACGCCTGATAGTATCCATCGCCCAAATCTTCAATAGGCGGGAATGACTTGTCTTTTGGCACCTTAGGCGCCGCTGCCGGCTGACCGCCTGTGCCGCCGCTGGCCGGTTCCGCCGGCGGTGCTGCCTTATTTTTCTGAACCTCATCCAGCTGATTCAGCAGCCCCTGAATTTCAGCATCAAGCGCCGCCTTCCGGTCCTGCTTTTCCGCAATGCGCTGCAAGGCATCGGCCAGCGCTTTTGCATTTTCCGCTTTTTTAGCCTGAGTGCGCTTAAAGCGGGCGCTGTTCTGATTCACCAGCTTCATGATCCGGCCGGCCAGCACCGGCATTGCAATGCCTTCACCCTGGTTCGGCTGAATTGCCCCGGTCACATCGCGGTTATTCATCAGGATCTTCCAGGATAAGAGCGTGTCCTGCGGCGTAATTTTCTTGGCTTCGCGGTCAGGATGGTGAAACAGGATTGTGATGCTTTGGCCGTCTTCAAAACTGTAGGTCACTGCAACATTCAGCACTTTTTTATGCTTGAACGGCTTTTCGCTCTGCTCAACATTCAGGACCTTCACGCCGCCTTTGGATGTGCTCTGCATGGTCTTGTGCAGCATGCCCATTAATTTGTCCAAATACTGATATTCCACAATAATGGAGTCAAAATCCGCATACACTGCGCCAATCGATTCCAGCAGCGGCGCCAGTCCGTCAAATTCCTGCAGCAGGCCGCCATGGTCATCATGGCGCTGCAGATCCAGCATTAAATTGGCGGTCTGGCCGTCATGGGACGTCAGGTTGATTCCGTCCCAGCCGGGCACGGTGGCGCATGTGACATCCTGAAGCTGGGCCAGCTGCCATTCCGGGATGATATTCGGGGTTTTATGGTAATACGGCGCCGCCAAATGGCGCATCAGCCCCTGCGGATTGGTTTCAATCACACTGTCTACCGCTGAATCAAACATGCGGCCGAACTGCAGAACCGCCAGCGATGAAGCCTGCGCATCATCCACGGCGCCCAGTACCGCAACTGAATCAAATGCCGCAATATTCCCTGTCCGGCCCTTCAGGTTGACGATGCGCCACTGATCATCATCTGTGGCAGCCTCAGTGACAATCGCATTCAGCGTCCGGCATCCGCCCTGAATGACGCCGATGGCGCATGAACCGCTGTTTACGGCTGAGTCAAAGCCGGCAACGGTGCGCGACTGATGCGGCGCCCAGCGCTTTTTGAAAATATCCTGATTACGCATAAAAAATGCCTCAATTTTTTGTACTTGAGGCAATTTTGTCATTTTAAATTTCGCGCCGGCCTAAACTGTTCCAATCACTTCAGCATGGGGAACATTTTTATAAAATTAAGGGTTACGATCCCAACGCCGCCGCGGTTCGTCACATCAAGCGGGATGCCGGCTGTCTGCAGGGCGACCAGATGCTGAACCTCAAACACTCTTGTTGAATAGCTGTGCCTGTCATAAATATAAATGGTCATCCGCATCAGGTAATCTTTCGGCAGGGCCTGCGTTCCGCCATTTTCACCCTTTGGAAACATAATTTTTTTGACCGCATTTGCACTGTGCAGTATTGCCCCGTCCCGGGTTTCGATGAATGGGATTGAGATTTCACCGGAGCTGTTTCCGGTCAGGAAGTTGAGCTGAAAGCTGCCGACATTGGCGCTGTCGGACTGGGCATCCAGCACCGAAAGATCAATACTCTGGCATAGCCAAGGCAGCTTGTAGTTTTCATCAAAGAACGGGATCAGTGAGTCAAAAACCTTCTTTTTTAAAAGTGCTCCATTGGGATCAAAAGGCTGCAGCTCTACGCCAAAATGAATGTTTGAAAGCGTACCCAAAGCATATAAAGCCTCATATTCAACCTTCGCCTCACTAATCGGCATGCCGGACCACATGCCCCCGGCCGCTTGCGATTCCACTTCCATGCTGATGGCCGGCAATGTGCCGCCGTTAAAAGTGCCCATGACTTACTCCGCCCCGCCCCGCTGTCTGGAAGATGCTATATCCGCTGCCACGCGCTTGGCATCGTCATAGTTGAAGCCGGCATCTTTCTCTAAAATATACTGCATGGTTTCTTCCGCAAGATCTGACTCTTTCAGCGAGTTGATCACCTGAATTTTCAGCAGTGAAGTGTTCATTTGCGTCTGCTTATTGGTGTTTTCTTCGGTGACGGCTGCCGATTGGCTGCTTGAGAATTCAACCTGCCAAGGATAGTCCCGCGGATCAAACTGCTCGTTATAGGCATAGCCCCAGTCCAGATGCATCACGTCATTTACAAATTGCGCTGCTGACTGCCTGATCCACATTGAACGGCGCATCACTTGGCTGGAATAAGTCAGCGTGGCAGCGCCATCGCCCAGCCCGCCGGCCAGCATGTCCGCCCAGCCGACCATGGACGGGTCAAGGCCAAAGCCGCCCATCAGCAGGCGCACATTGATCATGAATGTTTCAATATTGATCGGCGAGTTGCGCTGGCCCTTAATATCGCCCACCGGATTCAGGATCTGCTTTTCATCCCAGGTCGGCAGCACATGGTATTTGGTGTTCCATACGCCTTCACCGCCCTGCAGGGCATTCCTCACAAACTTTTCATGCTCCTGAATCATGCCTTCCAGCCCGCGGACATACGCTGTGCGCTGCGCTTCAGGCATGCCGGCCATGTTGAGCGTCAGGAACATTTGATTCACGGCATCCGCGACCTGCTGGCTGTTCATGGTAGTTAAAGCCAGCAGCACATCATCATAGGCGCTTTCAATGGCGAACAGGAATGAGCCTCCGATCATCGCCGGCAGGATCGGCAGCTCTTCCGGGTCATCTCCCTCCAGCATCTGGGTAATCAGCCCTGTTTCCACTAAATCAAATTGCGGCACGTTCACGATGCGGGGCATCTTCAGCCGAACCATTTGGGTTGAGCTCAGTTTGGTGAGGGTCTTCATCCAGTTCTTGGGATTCAGGGCAAAGAACGCCACGGTTTTGCTGCCCTGCTCGAATGCCTGAATCAAGGGCGGATGGGTATACTCATTGCAAAGCATATCCGTTACGCCTTTTCCCTTTTTGCCGTATATGCGCGCATAGGCATCACCGAATGAAATGCCGTCAGAACAGATCTTGGTGATGTATCTGTTCAGCAGCGTTTCCATGGGCTTGATGCGCTTCTGCAGCTTCTCAAGCTGGGCATCTGCGGCTTGGCCCTTTTCTCCGCGCAGGCGTTCTGCCGGCGTAATGAAGATCTGCTGGCCGTTGTGGGTATCGCCGCCTAAAGCTGCCGTGACATGGATGCCGATGCCTTCGGCAACGGGCGCAAAACGGAGCATCTGCTCCCATTTGGTGAGGATTTCCTTGCGGGTTCTTTTGCGGTTTTGCGGCGTCGAGTTCGTGCCGAGGGAAAACGGCGCAAAGGCATCGTACATCTGCGCCATGGTTTCCTGATTGTCATTTGCCAGCTGTTGAGGAATGCTGCCGGCGCTTGGCCCAAGCAGTAATGAAAGGATGTCTGAAGCAGCCATACCGAAGCCATAATTCTAAAATTAGGGTCAATTCTGGCTGAACCGGGCAGACCGGAAAGTATTAAGTTCCATTCGGGTTATCTGGAATGTCCTCTTTGTCCGGTATATCAATGCAGACGCTGGGAAACTGGATATTTAAAATGCTGAGGACCGCTTTCACGAAATTCACAATCTGCTCCGTCACCGCCATCATCATGGCCTGCAGATACATTTGCATCGCTTCGCGCAGCTCCAGCGCCAGACAGCTGAAATCGGGGTAAAACGGGGACGGAAACTTGACTGCCGGCAGCGGCGGAAACCGGATCATTTCAAAGACGGCATTTATGTCCATTTTCAGGGCCTGTATGGCCTGTTTCACCGCCTCAAACTCATTTGCAAAGGCTTCGGCCACGGCGCCGGTAACGGCTTCAATTTTTGCCTTGACCGTCTGCATAATCATGGCCTGCAGTTCTTTTAAAGACGGCAGCTTGGGCAAAGTTAAAACGGCATTGATCTTAAGCTTGCTCAGCACCTGGTCAATCAGGCCTTTCACCAGTTCAATCAAGCCGGCGCCGCTGAAATTATAAACCGCTTTGATGATTGCATTGATTTCAAATGACGGGATGCTCAAGCCAAAATAGATCGGCAGCGGCAGAAAGGCGGACAATGCATCTAAAAATGCCTGCCCATGCTGCTTCAAGGTATCTTTAACCCGCTGCCTGAGGACATTTGCATCCATTTCCATCAATTCAAGAATACTGATATTCAGTAAAGGAATTTTAGGCAGCAGATCCGCCAAGCTTTGCCCCAGCAGGCTGGCCATTGGCCGAATCATCGCCATCAGCGT
>NZ_JAVXCI010000003.1:24103-61438 GCF_036659555.1 Acinetobacter sp. | reverse complement strand
GTAATCTTCCGACGGCCAAAAACATTAAATCATTGTCAGATAGGCCAAGAGATACACGCATTTCTCGGTCAGATCGTTCAGATTTATGGAAGCGCGCCAAGTTAATTCCGTTATAAACTGTTGTTATTCCCTGTTCAGGCACTGCACCTAAAGCTTCAAAATTTTTAGATGCAGACAGACTTACATTCGTTGTGAGATCGGACAAATGATGCGTCAACCTATAAGCTAACATCCGGCCTTTTCCGCCTTCATTATTACTATGCGCTGTACAGACCAGTTTGGGAATTGGGCAAAAGATTCGTGAAATACGTGCAAAAATATTGGCATGTACCATATGTGCATGCACGACATCTGGTTGAAATTCTTTAAGAAGCTGTTTGTAATTTTTATAAGCAACTTTAGAATTCTTAACAGATTCTAAACCAAGATCAATCAATTCTATTTCACTATTTTCAGGACAAACTATAACTTGCCCTTTTAAATAGGCTATTTTGACTTGATGCCCAAGTTTCGACATTTCATCGGCTAAGCCTGCTACCACTTTTTCAGCACCGCCTCCACCTAGTCCTGTTATTAAATATAAAATATTCAAAATTTACCTACCAAATTAAAATCATTACGATCTTTAAATAGAATAATGCATGATGTTAAAAACACACCAAAAAAACCAGGATTGTTAAAGATGAATACACCTTTTAAATGAAGAAATAACGATATAAAAATTAAAACATAAATATATAATATTTTCCTAACATTATAGGAAATTAAAAAAAATGCCCCCAATAAAAAAATCAAATAGAATAATCCTCCAAAATAGATATTACGAATATAACCAGAGTCACTACCGCCATAGTATTTCTCTGAATTTCCATATAATCCATCACCAAACAATAATGTTAATTCACTTGAAGGCAAAGAGAAAGTTTCTGAGAATTGACTAAAAGACTCTGATTGAGATAAATCATTATCAACAAACATCTCTGATAGCCAATATTTAACATCATCAAATACTGGAAAAAAATTCAAAATAAAAATAAAAATAAATAATGAAAATAATGAAAATAATGAAACCCTTAAATTTAATTTTAAAAAAATATAATATAATATAGCCATTAAATAACAGATCAAAGCCACGCGACCAGAAAATAAACCAGCCAAAGCAATAACAAGCAATTTAAAAAAATTATGATTTTTATCATCAATAATTATTTTTAATACAACTGCAAAAACCAATCCATACAAAGAAGACATTCCAAAATAACCAGAACCTGCTAAGAAAGCATTCCTGTATTCATTATTACCTATTAACTCAACACTATCACCACCATATTGAAATAATGATAATAATGTTTTATATTCAGAAAAAGTTCCAAATACTAAGCATATACAGGCATTAAAAAAGAAAATATTTATTAAATTTTTCTTCAAATCAGAATTATAAAAAACTATCAAATAACACAAAGTTGCCAATAAAATTAATGTAGCTTTACTCATCGTAAGTAGAAAACTTACTTCAGCAATACCATTTAAAAGCACTCTAAAAGCGACATAAGATAGTAGAAAAATATATGAAACCAAAAATAAAAAGAAGAAGTTCAATATCTTATTAGCATTAACAATATATTTACTAGGATTCATCAAAATAATTAAAAAACAAACCAAAAATGTTATTATAGCACTACCAAAACCACCTATTAAATGCAGATCAAAAACCAACAAAAAAAGCAATAAAAATGGTAATAAATTATCAAACCTAACATACCACATAATTATTTTTCTCTATAACAATTCAATTAATAAAAAAACTTAACGTTATTTTTATCACATACTTAAACGAAGCAAAATAATTACTTTTATTCCTGAACTTTCTAAATTTCAGATAATAACTCCATGATTCACCTTTATCTATAGAAATATAATCATTAGCTGAAACTAAATATGCACATGCTAAAGCATCATTATATAAATAATGCGATTTGAACATTTCAATAATTATTGAACGGCTTTCCATCATATTATCAAGTTTTTTAGACGTATTATTTTCATGCCTCCTATATTTAACCAATATATTATCAATATAGTTTAAAGAGAATTTTAGCTCCGTCATCCTCAACCACATATACCAGTCTTCAATTAAAATGTTTTCTGGATAACCACCAGTTTCTTTAACTAAATGTGTTCGAAGTAATTGTGTGGGAGCTGGGAGCTCATGTCTATGTAAAAATATATCTTCAAATTTATATTCTTTGGTATTTTTTTTCCTAAGACCTATAACCACACCATAATTATCAACAATCTGAAATGCTCCAAAAACGCCAGCACACTGAAGATTTAATTCTAAATACTTAACCTGTATTGAAATTTTATTATTTAAAAGCATATCATCCGAAGCAATTACAGAAAAATACTTTCCCTGACACCACTCCAATGCTTCATTCAATGTTGCAGACAAACCTTTATTTGGGCGGGTTCTAAATTCAAAACGAGTAAAACGCTTTTCACATTCAGAAATCATCTGCTGTATTTTTTTTACAGAGCCATCTTTTGACCCATCATCAATAATGATCAACTCAATATTTTCATACGTCTGATCAATAACACTTTGTATGCAGTCTTGCACAAACTGTTCATGGTTATAGCAAGGAATCACCACTGACACTAAAGGCTGCTTATTATTTTCCAAAACTATTCTCTCGGTCTTTTAATACATCAAATACAAAATATCCCATTACACTCCAGTACAATGCATAATTGACTAGATGAGCAATGGAAACCCCTTTAAAACCAAAATATTGTGTGCATAAATAAGTTAAAGCGACAGAACTGCATGCAAAAATAATTTCAGTGCTTATAAACAGCTTTGTCATTGCCTTACCCAGCATCAGGTAAGCTAAAATCCAGCTGCCAATCTTGAGTGAATCGCCAAGCATCTGCCATAAAAACAGCTCTCGCATTGGCAAAAATGCAGTACTAAAAAGCAGCGGGATAATCCAATCCTTTAGCAGATATACTGCAGTACCGCCAAGTGCAGCTAAAGGGAAAATAAATTTATAGCCCAAATAAACTTCTTTCTTTATTTCCTGAATATTTGTCAGCTCAGACAGCCTTGGCAGATAATAGACACCTAATGTTGTAGTGACTAGCATCAGATATGCAGCGCTTAAGCGGATCATTGCCTCCCAATAACCTGCGTACGCAGCATTATATTCGTGAACGAGATACCCGCGGATGACCATTTGGGATAAAGGTATACAAATGGCGCTGACTAAGGCCATTGCAGCGAATGCGGCAATTTTTTTTGCAATTTCAGCATCAATTCTCCCCCATATGTATGAAAAATTGAACCATTCAGATCTGTAACTCAAAAACAAAGTTACAATAAAGTTAAGAGACTGATAGATGCTTAGCGCAACCAGTGCGCCATACAGTCCAAACTTTACCGCAAGCAGTCCCGTGATCACCAAAGAAAATAGGCTGCCGGCAATATTGGCAACAACCAGCTTGAGTATTTCTTTTTTACCGTTCAGGATCGCCAATAAAAGCGCATTTAAATTAAAAAAAATCAGGAATACGGCAAACCATATTAAAACAGAGCCATAATCTTCCGTTTTAAATATCCAAAATGACAGTTGTTGATGAAAAATTAATACCAGAAAAGTGAAAATAAAACTAAAGATTGAAACAATGCTTCCGGCCGTTTTCCAGACAGCTCTTTGCTTCTTTTCATCTTCATGGTATTCGGCAGTATACTTAATAACAGCAGTATTCACCGCACTTCCTGCAAAGGTCGTGATCATCTGAATAAAGTTCTGAAACTGCCCTATTGCAGCATATCCGGCAGGGCCAACATATACCGCTAAAATTTTATTCAATAAAAACATGGTTGCAGTTTTAATTAAAACTGCAATGCCATTTAACGCACTAGTCTTGAGTAAGTTCATTTTAAATCTTGAAACTATTGCACAACTCAATTACGGCTTGTGCTTCATCCAAACTCATTGTTGGGCCAAGCGGCAAGCTAATCACTTCTTCATGAATTTGCTCAGAAATTGAATAGCTTAAGTTATTCCATTCTTTATATGCTTGCTGCCTGTGCGGCGGAATCGGGTAATGGATTAAAGTTTGCACGCCATGATCTGCCAAATATTTTTGCAGCGCTTCTCGATTTTTTGAACGGATTACAAACAAATGCCAAACATGCTGCTTATATTGAGATGCATCAATATCTGACAAAGGCAAAATAATTTCAGGATTTGTAATTTGTGTTAAATATAAATTAGCAATCTTGCGGCGCTGCGCAATTTCGCTGTCTAAATATTTCAGTTTAATATCCAGCATCGCCGCCTGGATTTCATCCAACCGGCTATTCACGCCTGGCACTAAATTTTTATACTTTTCGTGAGAGCCGTAATTCCGAAGCGCCTTCAGCATATTGGCAAGTTCTTCATCATTTGTTGTTACAGCCCCCGCATCCCCTAATGCGCCTAGATTTTTTCCCGGGTAAAAACTGAATCCGGAAGCATTGCCCCAGTTTCCAGCTTTTTTGCCATGGATTTCTGCACTATGAGCCTGAGCTGAATCCTCTAAAACCAATAGATTATGTCTATTGGCAATATCCATAATCTTAGGCATTGCAGCCAATTGTCCATATAAATGAACAGGCAGAATAACTTTCGTTTTGGCGGTTATTGCTTTTTCAATTTTTACAGGATCAATATTGTAAGTTTGAATATCCGGTTCAACTAAAACTGGAATTAAGTTGTTTGCTGTAATCGCCAAAATACTGGCGATATAGGTATTTGATGGAACAATGATTTCATCGCCATCTTTTAACTTTCCTAATTCTTTCCAAGCGCGAAGTGTAAGAATTAATGCGTCTAAACCATTTGCTACCCCAATTGCAAACCGGGTTCCACAATAGTTTGCAAAGTTTTGCTCGAATCGATCAAGCTCTTTTCCGCCAATATACCAACCTGAATCAATCACACGGGTACATACTTTAATTAATTCAGTTCTGTACTGCTTATTAATACTTTGTAAATCTAAAAATGGGATCATTCTTCTATATAACCTTTAATTATTCCTGGATTACCCACCACTATTGCATTCGCAGGGACATCTTTGGTAATCACAGCACCGGCACCAATCAATGCATTTTGCCCAATACGAATTCCAGGTAAAATTGTTGCATTTGCACCAATACTTGCGCCTTTCTCGACTATTGTTTTTGGAAATACATTTGGATACTGTTTTGAACGGGGGGCTTTATCGTTTGTAAAAGCAACACATGGGCCAATAAAGACATTATCTTCTAAAGTGATACCATCCCAAACATATACACCTGATTTTATGGTGACATTATTACCGATAATGACATCATTTTCGATCATAGTATGTGCACAGATATTACAATTTTCACCAATGACTGCTTTCGGTAAAACTACACTAAATTGCCAAACTTTTGTTTTTTGTCCAATGTTGCTAGACATTACATCTGATAAAGGATGTAGAAATGGTTTATTTACGACTTTAATAAACTCTTGATAGTCTCTTATATAGTCATCTTCACTAAAATGCTCGCTTGCTAAAACAAGCAATACACAATCTTCTGAAAAGTCATGCATTTCCCGCCAAGTTAAGCCTTCAATAATCAAGCCTTGAGTCGGTGAAGCTAATACGACTTCTTCTTTATGCTGACCATCATCTAAAATAAAGCGGCAACTACCTTTTAAACAGATTGCCACTTGCTTTAAATTAATATGAGCATGAAAACCGCGAGGCTTATCTGCTGTATTAAAAATATAATATAAGCGCTTCACTTCAAATGGAATGGATTGATTTGATTCAAGCGCAACCAAACCGCCTCTTTCATCCCCAAAACTCGGCAAATCAATTAGTTTAACTAAACTCATGATTCACTTACCAAAGAAATCAAATACTGGCCGTAATCATTCTTACTCATGCTTCGACCAATTTCTAACACTTGTTCTTTAGAAAGCCATCCATTATTCAAAGCAATTTCCTCTAAGCATGCAACTTTATAGCCCTGACGCTTCTCAATTGTTTCTACAAATTGAGCCGCCTCTAATAAACTCGCATGAGTGCCTGTGTCCAGCCATGCAAAACCGCGGCCAAGCAGCTCAACATTTAAATCGCCGCGCTCTAAATACATCTGATTGACTGTGGTAATTTCCAGCTCGCCGCGGTCTGAAGGTTTTACTTCTTTCGCAATTTGAATCACGTCATTGTCATAAAAATACAGCCCCGTTACCGCAAAATGAGACTTTGGCTGTTTCGGTTTTTCTTCCAAGGATACAGCGCGCTTTTGATCATCAAATTCAACCACGCCAAAACGCTCAGGATCTTTCACCTGATAGCCGAATACTGTTGCGCCCTTTTGGCGTGAAACCGCCTGACGCAACATCGGCGTAAAGCCTTGGCCATAGAAAATATTATCGCCCAGCACTAAACAGACATTGCTGCCGCCGATAAACTCTTCGCCGATAATAAAGGCTTGCGCCAAACCGTCCGGACTTGGCTGCACCGCATAGGTCAGTTCGACACCGAATTGCGAGCCGTCTCCCAATAAGCGCTTAAAGCCGTCAATATCTTCAGGCGTGCTGATAATTAAAACTTCACGGATGCCGGCAAGCATTAAGACAGATAAAGGATAATAAACCATCGGTTTATCATATATTGGCAATAACTGCTTAGATACGCCTTTTGTAATGGGATATAAGCGTGTGCCAGAACCGCCTGCTAAAATAATACCCTTTGTATTCATTATATTTTCACACCTAATCTTTCACGCTGATAGCTGCCGTCCTGAACCCGGCGGCACCACTCTAAGTTATTCAAATACCATTCCACAGTTTTACGGATCCCTGTTTCAAATGTTTCTTCAGGCTTCCAGCCTAATTCATAGCCAATTTTTCCAGCATCAATCGCATAACGCAAATCATGCCCAGGGCGGTCTTTTACAAATGCAATCAGCGATTCATATTTCTGCCCATTTGGCTGGGGTTTTAACTCATCCAATATATTACAAATCGTTTTTACAACGTCTATATTCTGCTTTTCATTATGCCCGCCGATATTATAGGTCTCACCTACAGCCCCTTCCGTGACAACTTTATATAAAGCCCGGGCATGGTCTTCCACATATAGCCAGTCACGGATTTGATCGCCTTTGCCGTAAATCGGCAATGCCTTTCCATCCAGCGCATTGAGTATTACGAGAGGAATGAGCTTCTCTGGAAAGTGATAGGGGCCGTAGTTATTTGAACAGTTTGTGACGATTACAGGCAAGCCGTAGGTTCTATGCCAGGCGCGGACTAAATGATCTGAACTGGCCTTGCTGGCTGAATAAGGCGAGCTTGGGGCATACGGCGTGCTTTCTGTAAACAGGTCAGTTGTGCCCTCTAAATCGCCATAGACCTCATCGGTTGAAATATGATGGAAACGGAAATTTGCCTTTTTCTCATCATCCAATTGCAGCCAATATTTACGCGCGGCTTCAAGCAGCGCATAAGTTCCAACAATATTCGTCTGGATAAATGCTGCCGGCCCGTCAATAGACCGGTCGACATGCGACTCGGCTGCCAAATGCATCACAGCATCAGGCTGGAACTCCTGAAAAAGCTTCTCAATTTGCTCCTGATCGCAAATGTCAGTTTGACTGAATTGATACCGCTCATTGTCCGCTGCCAGCGCCAAAGATTCCAAATTCCCAGCATAAGTCAGCTTATCAATATTAAGCACTTGATGCGCCGTATTTTTTATAATATGACGGACAACAGCTGACCCGATAAAACCAGCTCCCCCTGTTACAACAAACTTCATATTTTTCCGCTCTTAATTTAAATGCTTGACCGAAATAAACTTTTTAAATTGTTAATAAGACATAAACTTTAATGCGCATTGGCCATAAAAATTTAGCTGGCATGCGATGCGGAATATATTAACAGATTATATAAAAACTCTTTACTGTAAAAATTAGATAACTTTAACTGCGCTTAATAATATTGCATGCATTTCAAAATAAAATGCTTTAATCCCCCCCAGCATAGCCTTCAACATAAGTTCTTAATATATGAAAAGCGGCGCCGCGGTTATCCCCCGATTCAGACTCTTTCTCCAGCTCAAGAAAAACGCTTGAAATTTCTGAGAAATCATAAGAGCCTTCATAAGACTTTAAAATCCGCTCATGATCTGTTTTTTCAACATTTTCCTGATCAATCAGCAGCTCTTCATAGAGCTTTTCGCCAGGCCGCAAGCCCGTATATTTAATCTCAATATCGCCGCTGCTTTCAGATTGCTCAAAATGGCTGAAGCCGCTCAAGGCAATCATTTGCTTGGCCAAATCTACAATTTTAACCGGCTCCCCCATATCCAGCAGAAACACATCGCCGCCTGTGCCCATCGCGCCCGCCTGAATTACCAGCTGCGCCGCCTCCGGTATGGTCATAAAATAGCGCGTCACTTCCGGGTGCGTTACGGTAACAGGGCCGCCGCCAGCGATCTGCTTTTTAAACAAAGGGATAACTGAGCCGGAGGAACCCAGCACATTGCCAAAGCGGACTATGCTGATTTGGGTTTGCGGTTTTGTTGCAGCTAGCCCTTGGCAATATAACTCCGCCATGCGCTTAGATGCCCCCATGACATTGGTCGGGCGCACGGCTTTATCTGTAGAAATCAATACAAAGGTTTCCACCCCCTGAGCAACAGCGGCGTCTGCACTGCGCGCTGTGCCAATCGAGGTATTGTAAATGCCTTCAAAAGGGTTTGCCTCGACCAGCGGCACATGCTTATAAGCCGCAGCGTGGTATACAGTCTGCACCGCATACTGCTGCAATATGCGTTCTAATTTATTTTGATTGGTCACTGAGCCCAAAACTGGAATAATCTGCACTGCTGAATGCTGCAGCTCTCGGTCAATCGAATACAGCGCAAATTCAGACATTTCATACAGCACCAGCATTTTAGGCTGATGCTTTACAATCTGGCGGCAGAGTTCAGAGCCGATAGACCCCCCGGCCCCTGTCACCATCACGACTTTATTTTCAATATTTTTACGCAGCAGTTCCGGCTTCGGCGGCACAGGATCACGCCCGAGCAGGTCAATAATATCGACTTCTTTAATATCTGAAACACTGACCTGGCCATCCACCAATTGCGTGACGCCCGGCAGCTCCATAATTTTGACTTTAGCGCCTTCAAATGAGCGCAGAATCTCTGTCTTGCGCGGGCGCGTGACCGACGGCATGGCCAGCAGAATTTCATCGGCGCGGTATTTAAGCAGCAGCGGCAGCGCCCGCTTTGGCGGGAAAACTTTTAAGCCGCCCAAGACCCGCCCATGCAGTGATTTTTTGTCATCAATAAAACACACCGGCAAATAGTCATCTGAGCGGTGCAAGGCAGCGGCAATCTGCTGGCCTGCCAAGCCCGCGCCATAAATTGCAACACGCTTGCGGTTCTGCTTTTTATATAAAGTCTGAACGGTTGCAAAGCGGATTAATGCGCGGCTCCACCACATCCACGAAAACAGCAGAAAGCCGTACATCAGCGGAATGCTCATGGGAATAAAGGCCAAGCCGAGTTTCTTCACTGCATACAGCACAACAATCTGCACAAAAGTCGCTGCCGACAAACGCAGCAGATAGTCTTCGTTAAAGGAGCGGACAATCGCGCTGTAAATGCCTGCGATACCGAATACCAATACGCCGGCCGCCGCGACATGCAGATACCAGAAATCCAAGCCTTCCATGACCTGCACATCCGGCTTAGCCAGCCGGATTGCATAAACCAGCCACATCAGGAAAGGCAGCGCGCAGAAATCCATGGCGACCAAAACCAATTGCTTTTGGCGGCGCGGCAGTCCAGCTAAATATCGGATGATGTCTTTCACTAAGGGCTCTAAATCGGCATAAATCAGGAGATTAAACGGCGCATATTATACGCCATTATGGCTTTAAATTTTAGTCATCACCTGCTGAATGGCATCAGCAGCCTTTTGCATGCTGTGTTCAGACAGGGTTGGATGCACCAGGAACATCAGGCTGGTTTCACCCAGCTGCCGGGCATTCCGCAAAGGCTGCGCCGGGCGCCATGCCGTGCCGTCAAAGGCTTTTTCCTGATAGACCTCAGAACATGAGCCGCTGAAACATGGCACACCCAGACTGCTGATTTCCTGCATGATGCGGTCACGCGACCAGCCTGCAGGCAGCGCATCAGCATTAACCTGCACATAGCACTTATAAGCTGCATGCACATAATCCTCAGAAGGCTGATAAACGGCCGCATAGGGCGTATTGTCAAAAGCCTTGTAGATGCGCTGCATGTTTGCATTGCGGCGTTCCGTCCATTCAGCCATTTTCTGCAGCTGCATGCGCCCGATCACCGCCTGCATTTCCATCATGCGCCAGTTGGTTCCAAAAGAATCATGCAGCCAGCGGAAACCCGGCGGGTGCTGCTTCATATACACGCTGTCATAATTTTTCCCGTGGTCTTTATATGACCACATTTTTTTCCACAGCGCTTCATCCCGGGTCGTGACCATGCCGCCTTCGCCGCCCGTGGTCATAATTTTGTCCTGGCAGAATGACCAGGCGCCAATATGGCCGATTGAACCCGCAGGTTTGCCTTTATACCGCGCGCCGTGGGCTTGAGCGCAGTCCTCAATCACATACAGGCCTTTTTCTTCAGCCAGCTGCATGATGGGGTCCATGTCGCACATCCAGCCCGCCAAATGCACGCAGATAATGGCTTTGGTATTCGGCGTGATGGCCGCCTCAATGCTGCGGCGTGAAATATTCTGCGAGTCAAGCTCTACATCGGCAAAGACCGGGTTCGCGCCTGCAGTTACAATTGAACTGGCCGAAGCCAGGAAAGTCCGCGAAGTGACAATCACGTCATCGCCGGCGCCAATCCCCAGCGCCTTCAATGCCAAATCCAGCGCCACAGTCCCGTTCGCCACGGCAACCGCATATTCCGTTCCGGCAAACTGGGCGAATTCCTTTTCAAATTCACGGCATTCCTGGCCTGTCCAATAATTGACTTTATTTGACAATAGAACTTTTGCGACCGCATCCGCTTCAGCTTGCGTGAAACTTGGCCACGGCTCAAATGCACTGTTTAACATTGAATTTCCCTAGCTTTAAAATTTATTTCTGCTCAACAATCCGGGCGGGATTGCCCACCACGACAGCTCCTGCCGGCACACTTCTGGTGACCACGGCGCCCATGCCGACAATTGCGCCGCGCCCAATCACTAAAGGCTGACCCGGCGCGCCCTGCTTAATCATGGCGCCAGCGCCAATATAAGCATGGTCTTCAATATGAATATTGCCGTTGCATTTTACTCCTGGCGCGAAAGTAACGAAATCGCCGATGACACAGTCATGCTCCACATAACTGTATAAATTGGCATGAAAGCATTTTCCGATTTTAATATTGGACGCTATGGTGACAAATGGGCTGAGCGCAGCGCCTGCAGCAATCTGCACCTCATCCATAATCACGCAGTTGTCCGCCTGCACCGACCATAGCTGAATGCCGTCCAGCGCCAGCTGCCGGGCCAGCTTTTCGCGCACACGGCTGTTGGCGACCGCAATCAGCACGGCTTTTTCAGCCGCCGGTTCAGCTTTAAATGCGCTGTAATTCATGGCGCGGCGGCCATTCACTGCGCTTTGCTGGGCAAATGCATCATCAATAAACACGATTTCCGAGGCGTCATGCTCACGCGCCAGCTGCTGGCGCGCCACAGGCATTAAGCTGCGGCCGCAGCCGGAAGCGCCGTAAATGGCGTAGAGCTTAGTCATCCTTATGCTCCGGCGTACCGGCAAATTTCGTCACGGTCACTTCACCTTCGGCGCTAATATCATCTTTAGCCAGCACTTTTTTCACGGTTTTCAGCATAATTTTAAAGTCGAGCCACAGCGACTGATTTTCCACATACCAGCTGTCGAGCTTAAATTTTTCTTCCCATGAGATGGCGTTGCGGCCATTCACTTGGGCATAGCCGGTCATGCCGGGCCGGACATTATGGCGCTTCGCCTGTTCTTCATTGTATAAAGGCAGATATTCCATCAGCAGCGGGCGCGGCCCGACAATGCTCATATCGCCTTTGATCACATTCCACAGTTCCGGCATTTCGTCCAAGCTGGTGGCGCGCAGCATTTTGCCGAATGGCGTTAAGCGCTCGCTGTCAGGAAGGGCATGGCCTTGCGCATCCACGGCATCTTTCATGCTGCGGAACTTAATCATTTCAAAAGGCTTGCCGTTTAATCCCGGGCGCACCTGGCGGAACAGCACGGGAGAGCCCAGGTTTTTCTTCACCTTGTGGGCGACAATAAAATATACAGGAGACAGCAGCGCTAAAGCTGCTGAGGCAATGATGATATCCAAGGCGCGTTTCAGCATCACAGCATTCCCATTTCAGTCATCATGTGTTTATTCACTTGATGCACGTCATATTTATTCAAGGCTATTTCACGAGAACGCTGGCCCATAGCGGCGATCCGTTCCGGATTTTCAATCAAGCGCTGCATGGCCTGCACCAAGTCATCTACAGATTTGACTGCAGTCAAATAGCCATTATCGCCATTTACCACCGTTTCACGGCAGCCCGGGGCATCAGCGGTAATCACCGCGCGGCCCATGGCCATGGCTTCCAGCACTGTACGCGGCGTGCCTTCCCGATATGAGGGCAGCACATAGACCGAACTGGCGGCAATTGCAGGACGGACATCGCTCAGCCTGCCCCAGTAATTCAGGGTTTTATCTGCTGTCCAGCGCTGCAATTCCTGCGCAGATATTGCAGAGGGGTTGTCATCAATCCAGCCGACCAGATGAAATTCCGCCTCAGGATGCTGCGCTTTAATGATTGCGGCGGCCTGGGCATATTCACGCACGCCTTTATCGCCCAGCAGGCGGGCAATCAGCAGAAAGGAGGCTTTTATCTCATTCTGCGCATTGAGCGGCAATGGCATAACTTCAAAATCCTGCACATTCACGCCTGAGCCATTCACCACAACTGCCGGTTTTTGCGCATCCAGCAATTGCATCTCCTGAAACAGCTTTAAGTCATCTGGATTTTGGAAGAAAACTTTTTCAGCATGCTTCAGCGCCTGCGCATAGAGGCCATGCACCATTTTCTGGAACAGGCTGCGCTTGCCGAGTTCGATATTCTGAAAGGCATAGCCGAGCCCGGTAATCAATGCAAAGCGGTGTGGCGTTTTGGCCAGCCATGCCGCCAATGTGCCGTAAATAACCGGCTTAATGGTATAAGACAATACATAGTCCGGCTGTATGCTGGCAATCAGCCGGTACATGGCTTTTAAGGTTTTCAAATCAGAAACCGGGTTGGTGCCCGTCCGCTGCATTGGAATTTCATGCACCTGATAGCCCAGCGCCTGCAGCTGCTTCAGCTCTTCCGGAAACTCCTGCAGGTCAGGCGCCAGAATATGAATAGCAAAACCTTGGCGCTGCACCGCTTCCAGCAGCTTGCCGCGGAAGTTCAAGGCGGACGGCAGAAAGCTGCTGATCATTAAAAACTTCATGCGGGCTGCCTCCACGCTGCTGCATACTGCTGGCTGACCTTTTCAATGCTGAAATCCTGTTCCACCCGCCGGCGGATGAGCTGCTTCAGTTCAAGCTTTTCGGCTGCTGCCAAATTGACATAATCAAGAACGGCTGCTGCCAGCGCCGCGGCATCCCGCGGCGGCACAATCGAACCGAATTCCTGCACAATGTAGCGGGCATCGCCGACATCCGTACTGATGCAAGGCAGCCCTGAGGCCATGGCTTCCACCAGCACATTCGGAAAGCCTTCGGTAATGGAGGTCAGCAAAAAAGCATCAATGGACTGATAAAAAGCCGGCATATCCGAGACCTGGCCCAGCAGCTGCACTTTATCCGCACTCAGCTGATGCTGCCCAAACAGCGCTTTCACTTCGGGGTTTTCCAGGCTCGCGCCCCGCCCTGCAATCTTAAAAATCACCGGCTCATCTTTCAGTTTCGCCATCGCTTCAAATAAATAAGGATAGCCTTTGGCCGCGTGGTAGCGCCCGGCAAAACCAATCACCGCCGGGCTGTTGATTTTAAAATTCGGCTGCAGCTGATCAATAAAAACCCCATTGGCAATCACCTGTGAATTGGCATTGTTCAAGCCGAAGTTCCGGTGCTGTTCTAAAGCTGAATGGGCGCAATAAATAATGCCTGCCGGCTGCGGCGCCAAAACCCTGCTGAGCGCCAAAGCGATTTTGGTGCTGGCCGATTCATCTTTGGGCGAAGCCAGTGAATGATGAATGCCCCAGAATGTCTTCGGCTTATTTTTCAGGCCGATCACGCTCAGGCTGGCTAGAACATTGCCATGATACATCCAGCCCTGAATGACATCAGGCTGAACCGCTTGAATGATTTTCCGCAGCTTTAAAATCGTGCCCACGGTATTCAGGCCATTCCAGCGCAGCGCATAGTGCGCTTCGCAGCGCTGCAGCGCTTCCTGATATGTGCCATTGACATTCATCAGCGCAGCCACATAATGCCGGCAGTCCGGACGGGTCTGGATCAGCCGTGAAAGCATCGTTTCCGCACCGCCTACCGCTGCGAAATTGGTAATAATATGCAAAACTTTCTTCACGGCACAATCTCATTGGGACAGCGTAATCACAGCGCATTATAAAACAAAATCTGCGCTGCCAGCGCGATTGGAATGAATTAATCCAGCAGCTGCTGATAGGCCTGAAAGGCGCGCCTCTGCTGGAATTTCTCCAATAAAGGCTGCACGCTGTTTTGATTTTGCGCCGGCTGCTGCAGCGTATGGGCAATCGCCTGCGCCATTTGCTGCGCATCATTGACCGGCACCAGCATTCCATAAGCGCCGTCCTGCAGAATCTCCCGCGGCCCATGCGGGCAGTCGGTGCTGATCACCGGCGCGCCGCAGGCGATCGCCTCGATCAGCACCGTAGGCAAGCCTTCACTGTCGGAACTCAGCACAAATGCGTCGGCGCGCGCCATCCATGGATAGGGATTTTCGCTGAATCCCATCAGGCAGATATCTTCAGCATATGCGCTGGCTTGCGTCAGCTCTTCCAGCTCACTGCGCTTTTCCCCTTCGCCCAGAATCACCAGGCGGCAGGGCCGGGTCTTGCGCACCTGCAGAAAAGCCTGGATCAGCAAAGGAAAATTTTTCACATCCACCAGACGGCCTGCACCCAGTACCACCGGGATATCCTGCTCAGCCCAAGGATGCTGCAGCGGCTGCGCTTTCAGCAGCTCAATGCCTGCAAAATTGATCGGATTATAAATCGTCACAATTTTTTTCCGCGGCAAAGCAATCTGCTGCGCCAGATCATCTGCAACCCCATTGGACACAGCCACCACATGCTGGGCAAAAGGATACAGCCATTGCATCAGCTTCGGCACCAGGCGCGCCCGGCCTTTTAAATTGCTGCTGGTTGCCCCCAAAGTCCCATGCTCGGTAATAATCAGCTTGGGTTTATGCGAAGGCATCAGCAAAGCAGCCAAAATTGCAAAAATATTAATATAATTCAGCGCAGAAATAACGGCATGCGGCTGCTCCTGACGCAGGTAGCGGTAAAAATGCCAGCCGGCGAAAACCGCCCGCTGCGCTTTCAAATCGACAATCTGGATGCGCGGATCAATATCCTGAATAAACTTGCCTTGAGCATTCACAAAGACAAAATCCACCCTATAGCCCGCTGCAGCAAACTGGTTCGCCAGCGCGATCATCACCCGCTCAGCGCCGCCGCCCTGCGCCCAGCGCATAAAAAATGCCAGCTTTGTTCCTTTCATTCAGTCAGTGCCCCAATTTCAGCCAGATTTTTAGTTTTTCCCTGAATGCTTCAAGAAAGCACAGCGCGCACAGCAGGACTAATCCGCCAAAAGCTGCCAACTGGACTAAATGCAGCGCCTTATTCACCAGCAGCGGCTGCAGCCAGAAGCTTCCCTTATGCAAAAGATAAGAAAAAACAAAGCTGCCCAGCAGAATGCTGAATACCGACCAGGTCCAGCGCAAAGGCTGCTCCAGAAACTTCCGGTTGATCAGAATAGTCCAGCTGAAGAACCACAATGCATGCAGGCTCACCCAGACATACGCCGCGCCGATTCCGCCATAATGCTGCGCAGCATAATACATCGCCGGCAGCATCAGGCTCACCAGAAGGACATTGCCCCAAAAGTGATATTTAATTTGCCCGAAAGCATACTGGATATAATAAGTGAATGCATTCAGCACCAGAAAGGCATTGCCCAGCATATACAGCCGCAGGATATCTGCAACATGCGGGCTGAGCTGAGGATTGCCTGACCACAGCGCAATAATGCTTTCAGCATTCCAGAATACAGTCGCTGCAATCGAGGCTGCCAGCACAGCGACAAATTGGGCGACCTGCCGGTAAGTCCGGTTAAGCTGGCTAATCTGCTGTTCAGCGTGCAGCGCAGTAAGCCGGGGTAAAATCACATTGCTGACGGGAGTCGACACCATATAAATGACGCTCGCCAATAAAACAGCAATGGAGAAATAGCCGTATTCAGTTAAAGGCAAAATGCCGGACAGCAGCATTTTGTCGGACTGCGAGACAAATACCCACAGCATGCTGCTCGCCCCGGAAAACAGCGCGAATTTAATCACTTTTTTCAGATAGCCCGTTTCAGCAGCCTGGTTTTTATCCGATGTGATCTGCGCTGCCTTAAGCAGGCACAGATGCGCAAACAGTAATGCTGCGAATTCCAGCACTGCGACCAGCAATTGGTATTTAAAGAACACTGAAATACTGTACTCAGTGAAATACATGACCGGCAGCACGGCAATAAAGCGCAGCGTATTAATAATGATATTAAAGCTGCTGAGCCAGACAATTTTTTCAAAGCCCTGCAATACCCCCCGGTAAATCCCTCCCAGGCAGCGCAGCCCAATGCTGACAAACATGATCTGCAGGCAGCTGCTTACATCATCCAGCGCTAAAGCAGAAATTTTCAGCCAGGAATAGGCAATCTGCTGCGACAGCAGCAGCAGGACGGCGACAGCAGCCATCGACAGGCCTAAAAAAATCAGGTGGATCGTGCGGTAAACTTTCTGATAGGAGGCAGCCTGCAGCTGCCCGCTTTTGTAGCGCACTGTTTCACGGACCAAAGTCTGGCTTAAGCCGGCGTCCAGCAAATAAAACCAGGACTGCAGCAAGGTGAAAAAAGCAATCAGGCCATAAGCCTCACTGCCCAGGCAGGCCAAATACACCGGCATGACCAGAATGCCGATGAGCCCATTATAAATTTGGCTAAGATAGTTGACAGCAAGATTCAGCTTGAGCGCCACAAAACATTTACCCTAAATGCTTATGGGCGACATACCAGGGCATGGCCCGCTGGATTCCTTCCGCAATCTTGAATTCCGCATCATAGCCCAGATTCTGCTGAATTTTGGCAATGCTGGCTTGCGAATGGCGCACATCGCCAGCGCGGAAATCACGGTAAACCGCGGCCTTGCCGTAGTTCACCCCGTTATCCGCCAGCGCTGCCTGAATGGCGCGGTACAAGTCATTTAATGTGGTGCGGCCGCCGACCGCCACATTGTAGACTTGGTTTTTGGCATTTTCATCAGCCGCCGCCGCCAGAATATTGGCCTGCACGGTGTTGTCAATAAAGCAGAAATCGCGGCTGGTTTCGCCGTCGCCATTGATAAAGACATCGTCACCGGCAATCATGGCGGCCGTCCATTTAGGAATCACCGCGGCATAAGCGCCGTTCGGGTCCTGGCGCCGGCCAAAGACATTGAAATAGCGCAGTCCAATCGCCTTAAAGCCATAGCTGCGGGCAAATACATCGGCATACAGCTCATTCACGTATTTGGTGACCGCATACGGCGACAGCGGATTGCCGATATTTTCTTCCACTTTAGGCAATGCAGGATGATCGCCGTAAGTTGAACTGCTGGCGGCGTAAGTGAAGCTGGAAACCCCGGCATCGCGCGCAGCCGTCAGCATATTTAAAAAACCGCTGATATTGACGCCATTGGTCGTGATCGGGTCTGCAATTGAGCGCGGCACAGAGCCAAGCGCGGCCTGATGCAGAACATAGTCCACGCCAGCGCAGGCCTTTTGACAGTCTTCAAAGCTGCGGATATCGCCTTCATAAAAGCTGAAGTTCTGCCATTGCTCCGCAGAAACCAAGCCCTGCACTTCATCCAGGTTATATTGGTGGCCCGTTGCAAAGTTATCCAAGCCGACCACAGTCTGATTTAACTTCAATAAGGTCTCTAAAAGATTAGAGCCGATAAAGCCGGCAACGCCTGTCACCAGCCATATTTTCGGCGCAGCCTTCAGGCTGGCGCATACCTGCTGATACTGATTCATAAGGGCATGTCCTATTACAGGCGGAGGTCAGATTCAGATTGAGCGAGCACGTATTTCAGGTCATACAGGACGTGGCTGGCTTTGCCGAGCGCGCGGATTTGCTCTGCGCCCATTGCTTTGAATTGCTCATGCGCAACCGCCAAAATCACCGCATCATAGGCGCCTGCACTGAGCGTGCCGGCTAAGCTGATCCCGTATTCATGCTGTGCTTCCTGCGCATCCACCCAAGGGTCATGAACATCAACATTGATATGATACTCTTTCAGTTCATTAATGATGTCAATGATCCGGGTATTGCGGATATCCGGACAGTTTTCTTTAAAGCTTAAGCCCAGAATCAGCACTTTAGCGCCTTCAACCTGAATGCGCTTTTTCAGCATGCCTTTGACCAGCTGAGTCACCACATAGGCCCCCATGCCGTCATTCAGGCGCCGGCCCGCCAAAATAATTTCAGGGTTATAGCCAATCGCTTGCGCTTTATGGGTGAGATAGTACGGATCAACGCCAATGCAGTGGCCGCCGACCAAGCCTGGGCGGAAAGGCAGGAAGTTCCACTTGGTTCCCGCCGCTTTAAGCACTTCTTCAGTATCAATGCCCATCTTATTGAAAATCAGCGCCAGTTCATTAATCAGCGCAATATTGACGTCACGCTGGGTGTTTTCAATGACTTTTGCAGCTTCCGCGACTTTAATGCTTGCGGCCTTATGCGTGCCTGCTTCAATGATTAAGTTATAAACCTGATCGATAAACTCAGCGGCTTCCGGCGTAGAGCCGGAAGTGATTTTTAAAATATTCGTCACACGGTGCAGCTTGTCGCCCGGGTTAATCCGCTCCGGGCTGTAGCCGGCAAAGAAATCCTGATTGAATTTCAAACCTGAAACTCTTTCCAATTCAGGAATGCAGACCTCTTCGGTTGCCCCAGGATATACCGTAGATTCATAAACCACGATATCGCCTTTTTTCAAGACTTGGCCGATACTGGTTGATGCTTTGATTAAAGGGCTTAAATCAGGCTGCTTATATTGGTCAATGGGCGTTGGAACCGTCACAATAAAGAAGCTGCATTTTTTTAAATCTTCTAAATCAGCGGTGTAGCTTAAACCATGCGCTTGTTTTAATTCTTCAGGCGATACCTCTAAGGTATGATCTTGGCCGCTTTTCAATTCATCAATGCGCTTTTGATGAATATCAAAGCCAACAACCGGAACTTGTTTTCCAAACTCTACAGCTAAGGGTAAACCGACATAACCTAGCCCAATAATTGCTATTTTCAGTTCAGAGCGTTGTAACATATAGAAGCCTATGCGAATGATGTCTTATCAATCATCGTGACGTTGTAAATAGCCCTACAATATAGCAGAAATTTGACTTTTTGATTGCGGAATATCAGCAGCCCCTGATTAAAAAAACGGGCAGTGAACAGGGCGGAATCATTAAAAAGCGCTGGCAGGGCTTTTCAGCAAAAAAATAAGCAAATGGCTTTAATAAGCATAAAGGCGCATTTCATATCAGCGCCATTCTCTTGCTTTTAGATCATCTAAAGCGATACGCGCCTTTCCATGCCTGTATGGCCGCGTTGTGCATTATAGGCCCGCGCCTAATGAAGGCTTCCGCAGCAATGAATTGCTTTCAAGCGCGGCTTTCGCCATACTGCCGCCGCCCGGGCGCAATAAGCGCTTATCCGCAGTTGAGGCAAACAGGCCATACCGCAAAAGCGCAGCATTAATTGACGCATCTGCAGCCAAGAGCCCCATGCGGGCTATGAAAGATAGCCTGCCTCCAAACACCCCATGCCGGCATGAATATTTTTTAAAACCGCCCAGCCCAGCAGCGCCGTGATATCTTTCCCTATATTAATCATAATTATTGGTATAAAATTCGACTGCTTTAGATGAATGATTTGGGTAGAATGGCCCGTATTGATGATTCAAATATTTTTATAAATAAAATAGGATTTATTTTCGAGTGAGTTACTACCGTTACAGCATTATGTTGGCATTAAGTTTAGGAATGACAGGCTGCGCCGTTACATCAGGCCTTCAAACTTATGATTTGCCTGATGAGGGTGTTTACCAGACAGACTTAGGCACGCAAGTTAATGTGGTCAAGCTTACTCAGCAAAATCTGCAAGCTGTTCAGCCGGCGCAAATCAATCAGCAAAGCTATGCGCAGCTGTTCAATGCCGGCCATCATAAAAAATACAGCCTCAGCCCGGGCGATATTCTCTCTATTTACTTGTGGGCCTACCCTGAAATCACCCCGCCAGACAATGCCATAAACAATGAGCTGAGTGTGCAATCCAACGGCTATCAGATTGACCAAAGCGGCTATATTCAGTTTCCGATTATCGGGCGCTACAAAGCTGCCGGAAAATCGCTGGCGCAGGTCAATCAGGAGCTGCGCAGCCAGCTGGCGCGCTACTTGAAAACTCCTGACGTAATTGTGCGGGTGCTGTCCTATCAGGGTCAGCGTTTTTCGGTGCAAGGCAATGTGATGAAAGGCGGCCAGTTCGCCTTAAGCGACCAGCCTGTAAGCGTATATGCAGCGCTGGGCATGGCGGGCGGCGTGAATACGCAATCCGGCGACAACACCTCCATTACCTTGGTCCGCCAAGGCCAAACTTATAATTTAAACAGCATCGAACTGGAAAAATCCGGCTATTCGCTGCATAGGCTGCTGATTCAGCCGGATGACACCCTTTATGTCAATTCACGCGAAAATCAGAAAATTTATGTGATGGGCGAATCAGGCAAAAACCAGTCCCTGCCTATGCGCGATCAGGGCATGACTTTAAGCGATGCCCTAGGTGAAAGCTTAGGCTTAGACCCGCTGTCGGCCAGCCGCGGAAAAATTTATGTGGTGCGCAGCAGCCCGAATAACCCGATGACTGAAATTTATCACTTGAATTTAACCAGCATCGGCGACTTCGGCCTGGCCAATCAGTTCAAAATGCGCAGCAATGACATTATCTATGTCGATGCTTCCGGCCTGGCCCGCTGGCAGCGCATTGTCAATCAAATCATTCCGTTTTCCAGCGTCCTCTATCAAATTGATACTTTAGGCCGATAATGCAAATTCAGAATATTTTAGTGGTCTGCATTGGCAATATCTGCAGAAGCCCAATGGCTGAGTATTTTTTAAAGCGGGAATTTCCAGACTTAAAAATCCATTCAGCCGGCATTTCCGGCTTAATTGGCCAGCCCGCCGACAGCAAGGCGCAGCTGTGCATGCAGCGCTTAGATATTGATATGTCAGGGCATATTGCGCGCCGGCTGAATGCGGAGTTAATCAAGCAGGCGGACTTAATTTTAGTCATGAGCCAGAATCAGCAGAAGCATATTGAGCAGGCCTGGCCTTTTGCCAAAGGCAAAGCATTCCGGCTGGGGCACTGGCAGGGCAGAAACATCGCAGACCCTTACCGGCATGAGCAATCCGTATTTGACGAGGCCTGCCAGCTGATTCAGCAGTGCGCTGCCGACTGGAAAAAACATATTTAACTATTTTGAAATCCCATTATGAGCCAAAATACCAATACCGAAGATACAATTGATTTAAAAGAGCTGTTTTTTTCACTGATTGCGCAATGGAAGCTGATTGCGCTCTGCGTCATTTTAAGCCTGGTCTGCGCGCTTCTGTATTTGCGCGCAACGCCGGACACCTATGCAGTCGATGCCTTGGTGCAGGTCGAAGAAAGCAAAGGCGCATCCGCTGCGCTTTTAGGCGATCTTTCCAATATGATCGACCAAAAGCAGCCGGCTCAGGCTGAAATCGAAATTTTAAGATCCCGCCTAGTCTTAGGCAGCGTCATTCAAAGCCTGAATCTGGATCTGAAAATTTCAGGCACGCAAAATTCCTTCGCCGACCGGCTGTTCAGCCCGCACCACTACGCCACAGATTACCAGGCAAAATCAGTTGTGTTTAAAGACGATGCAAAGTCTTTTGAGGTACGCAAATTCGATGTTCCGGCAGCCTACCGCGACAAGCCGCTGGAATTGCAGTTTGACGGCAATAAATTTACTTTAACCGATGCCAGAAACCAGCAGGCCGTGTTCAGCGGCGCCGTCAATGCTGACAACCGGCTGCAGGCGGCGCAGGGGCAGTGGCGCATCGCCATTTATAGCCAGGATCAGCTTAAAGATGCCTATTTGATCCAGAAGCAGTCCTTGCCGGCAGCCGTTGACAGCATACTTGTGCAGTATTCTGTGGCGGAAAAAGGCAAAATGACCGGCATTCTCGGCCTGAATTACCAAGGCCAGGATAAAGCGCATATCACCAAAGTCCTGAACTCAATTTTGGCAGCCTACAGCCAGCAGAATATTGAACGCCGTTCCGCGGAAAGCGCGCAAACCCTGAAGTTTCTGGATGAGCAGCTGCCGGACTTGAGAAAGCAGCTGGATACCGCAGAGCGTGAATTCAACAAATTCCGCCAGCAGTACAATACCGTGGATGTAACCAAAGAGTCTGAGCTGTACCTGACGCAGAGCGTGGCTTGGGAAACCCAGAAAGCTGAATTGGAACAGAAAGTTGCAGAGGCTTCCGCCAAATACACCAGCGAGCATCCGGTGATGCAGCAGATGAATGCGCAGCTGGGCGCCTTGAATAAGAAAATCGGCGAACTGGAAAGCACTCTGAAGCAGCTGCCGGACCTGCAGCGCCGCTACCTGCAGCTGTACCGCGAAGTTGAAGTGAAAACCCAGCTGTATACTGCCCTGCTGAATTCATACCAGCAATTGCGCATCGCCAAAGCCGGAGAAATCGGCAATGTGCGGATTGTCGATCAGGCGGTTGAACCGATTAAGCCGATTAAGCCTAAAAAACTGATTATTCTGATCTTATCAATTTTTGCCGGCGGCTTCCTCGGCACCCTGCTGGCCCTGCTGCGCAATATGATGCGTTCAGGCATTAAAGATTCTTCGCAGATTGAAAATGAACTGGATCTGCCAGTTTACGCAACCGTGCCGCGCTCGCCGGTGCAGGAAAGCCGCATCAGGCTGCTGAAAAAGAAAAAGCATATTCCTGTCCTGGCGGTTAAAAACAGCGATGACATCGCCATTGAAAGCCTGCGCAGCATGCGCACCGCGATTCATTTTGCCCTGAGCGCAGCCAAGAATAATCTGATCATGATTTCAGGCCCTGCGCCGGAAGTCGGCAAGTCCTTTATTTCCACCAACCTGGCAGCCATTTTGGCGCAAAGTGAAAAACGGGTGCTGATTATTGATGCTGATATGCGCCGCGGCTATCTGCATAAATACTTCAACCATGACAACCAGCCGGGCCTGGCCGATTATTTAAACGGCATTCAGGATTTGGACGCGATTATCAAGCCTACTGAAATTGCCGGCCTGAGCGTGATCGCGCGCGGTAAAAGCCCGACTAATCCGTCTGAACTGCTCAGCTCCGCCAAATTCGCAGCCCTGCTGGAACAGCTGGCGCCACTGTATGACCATGTGATTATTGATACGCCGCCGGTGCTCGCAGTGACGGACGGCATTATTATTTCGCAGTATACCGGCGTGAACTTAGTCATTGCGCGCTATGCGAAAACGCAGATGAAAGAGCTGGAGCTGACAGTCAGCCGCTTTGAACAGGTTGGCGTGAAAGTCAACGGCGTCATCCTGAATGATATTCAGCGCAGCACCGGCGGCTATGGCTACGGTTACGGCTACAACTATTCTTACGGCTACAAAGCCTCGAAAGAACAGGACTGACCGCTGCCGCAGGCCGGTATTTTCCGCCGGCCTGCGCCATTTTTTGAAGATAAATGCAGGCAGCATCCGCGCGGCGCGCATTGTATGAAAAATGTTTCATATATTCAGCATTTTATAGAATACTTGGCTGAATATGACTATGATATTTTTCTCAGCTCTAAGGATATTAGAAACCTGCGGCTGGGAAAAGTCTGCTAAAATTTCGGCAACTTTTTTACCTATAAAATAATTGTGGGAAAATTTATGAGTAAGGCCCTACCCATTGCTGTCGCTGTTGTTCTAGGCGGTGCTGCGCTTGTTCCTGTTTATTACTATACAGCTCAAAAGCCCGCTGTGCAGGCCGCCACTTCTACGCAGCCCGCTGCCAACGCCTCGGCGGTCGAGAAAATCAGCTATGCGCTGGGCTATGAAGTCGCGCACCAGACGCCGCCGGAATTGAACATTGACAGTTTCGTGACTGGCGTACGCGCCGGGCATGCGCGCGCCAAGCCGGCCTATACCGAAGAAGAGCTGCAGCAGGCCTATGTGAAGTTCCAGCAGGAAATGCAGCAGAAGCAGCAAGATCAGTCCAAGCAGGCGCAATCCAGCAGCGACTCTTTCCTGACGGAAAATGCCAAAAAACCGGGGGTAAAAACCACGGCTTCAGGCCTGCAGTACAAAATCACTCAGGAAGGCAGCGGCAAGCAGCCGGCAGCCAATTCAATGGTTACCGTGCATTACAAAGGCCAGCTGGTTGACGGCAAAGTCTTTGACAGCTCCATTGACCGCGGCGAGCCGATTGAGTTCCCATTGAACCAAGTCATTCCGGGCTGGACTGAAGGCCTGCAGCTGATGAAGGAAGGTGGCAAAGCCACGCTGTATATTCCGTCACAGCTGGGCTACGGTGAACAGGGCGTTCCTGGCACAATTCCGCCAAACAGCACTTTGATTTTCGATGTTGAACTGATTAAAGTGAAATAACAAAAAATTCAAGGAGAGCGCAGGCTCTCCTTTATAATTTGAGAAGCCCTTATGAAAATTCAAATCACCCTGCTCAGCCTTGCGCTCTGCGCCGGCAGCGCTTATGCCAAAGACATCAGCGCTAAAAGCAGCGCAGCGGAACAAGTCGGCTACAGCTTCGGCTATTTAATGGGCCGCAGCAATGCAGACGCCATGAAAGATATGGATGTAGACGCTTTTATTGAAGGCTTGAAAGCCGCTTCTCAAGGCAAAGACGCAGCGCTCAGCGATGAGGAAATGGCCCGCGTGCTGACCCAGTATAAAAAGCAGGCTGAGGCGAAGCAGCTGATTGAGCTGAAGCGCAAAGCGGCGCAGAATGCAAAAGCCGGCGGCGCATTCCTCGCGGAAAATGCCAAAAAGGCCGGAGTGAAAACCACAGCATCCGGCCTGCAGTATCAGGTGCTGCAGCAGGGCAAAGGCAAAACGCCGAAGGCCAATTCAACCGTGAAAGTCGACTATGAAGGGCGCCTGATTGACGGCACCGTGTTTGACAGCTCGATTGCGCGCAATCAGCCCGCCAGCTTTCAGGTCAGCCAAGTGATTCAGGGCTGGAGCGAAGGCCTGCAGCTGATGCAGGAAGGCGCAAAATACCGCTTCTTTATTCCCGCCAATTTAGCTTATGGGCAAATCGGTTCAGGCGATGTTATTGAGCCGAACAGCACGCTGATTTTTGATGTAGAGCTGCTTGAAGTGGCACCGAAATAAATCATTGCAATTTTTGCGGCGGCAGCGCAGCCATGCGCTGCAGGCTTTTATCTGCAGCGGCTGTTCATGCCTTTGCTGCCCTTTTGCCATTTCCGCACCGGCTGCATCAAATGCAGCCATTAGGTAAAGTTTCATAAATAAAATCATCTTATTATGCTTTAATCATGCTATTCCAAAATAACAGAGGCTGACCTATGGCGCTGACAATAAAAACCCGTGAAATTGAATACACCGCCGCCGACGGCGCAAAGCTGATCGGCTATTTCGCCGCGCCGGAAAGCAGTGCGCCGGTTCCCGGCGTGATTGTGGCGCCGGAATGGTGGGGCCGCAATGAATATACCGAGCAGCGCGCGCGCGAACTGGCGCAGCATGGCTATGCAGCCTTGGCGATTGACATGTATGGCGCCAAGAAAGTCACGGAACAGGCCAGCGAAGCTTCGGACTGGATGATGCAGACTTTTGCTGACCCGGAAACAATTGTGACCCGCGCGTCTGCAGGATTAAGCGCATTAGCGCAGCAGCCTGAAGCAAATCCGGCTAAACTGGCAGCAATCGGCTTCTGCTACGGCGGCAAAGTCGTGCTGGATTTAGCCCGCTCCGGCGCAGATCTGCAGGCGGTTGCGACTTTCCATGCAGCTTTGGCGCCGAAAGCGCCGGCGCAGGAAGGCACGGTCAAGGCGGAAATTTTAGTCATGCACGGCGCACTGGACAGCATGGTGACGCTGGATGATGTAGCGGCTTTCCGCGCAGAAATGCAGGCCGCCAAAGTCAGGCACGAAGTGCTGATTTTTGCCGATGCCAAGCACGGCTTCAGCAATCCTGCAGCGGACGAGCGCGCCAAGGCCAACGGCGTTGATTTAGGCTATAACGCCACCGCTGAACAGCAGGGCCTGGAAGCCATGTATGCGCTGCTGGCGCGCCAGCTTGGCGCCTGACTCAACCTCATGCCTGGCTGGCGGAAATAAATTCAATAACTTTGGAGGAGAAAACGATGACTGACAACAACTGCCCATACTGCAATTATGATGAATATGAAGTGATTGCAAAAAATGATTTTGGCGTCGTGCTGCCGGAACCGAAAAGCCTATCCAAAGGGCATTGCATCATTATTCCTTTGCGCCATGTCAGCTCTTTTTTTGACGTGACCGACAAGGAGCGCAAAAGCCTGCTGTCTTTGCTGGAACAGGCGCGCAATGAATTAAACATGCTGCACCATCCGGCAGGCTTTCATATCGGCTTCAATGACGGCGCGGTATTTGGCCAAGCGGATGAGCATCTGCATATCCATATTATCCCGCGCTATGAAAATCAGGCCCTGCAGCTGGACGCGCGCTGGGGCTTCAGCGGCTGATCCCCGCCGGCGCAGCAGGGTTCCCCGCGGAGCCCTGCTGCGCTTTGCTTTAGCCCTTCCCTTCAGGCCGCCAGCCTGCGCGGCCGCATTCCAAATGCTTTATCCGGATGAGCGTTTTTCCGGATTATTCCGCCCCGGCGGAAATTTCACTCAATAATTCCATGTATACTGAAGCAGTTTTCCTGCGTGCTGTCCTGCTTTATGTTTGTATTTTCTGATGCCCTGCTGGCCTGGTTTGACGTGCACGGCCGCCATGACTTGCCGTGGCAGACCGCGGATGACCCTTACAGAGTCTGGGTCTCTGAAATCATGCTGCAGCAGACCCAAGTCAAAACTGTGCTGCAGTATTTTGAGCGCTTCATGCAGCGCTTTCCGGCAGTGCAGGATCTGGGCCAGGCCAGCTGGGATGATGTCGCCCCCTATTGGGCCGGGCTGGGCTATTACGCCCGCGCGCGCAATCTGCACAAGGCTGCCGGCATTGTGGCCCGCCAGGGGGAATTCCCAAATACATTGGACGGCTGGATTGCGCTGCCCGGCATTGGCCGCTCCACTGCAGGCGCGCTGATGTCGCTGGGCCTGCGCCAGTACGGCGTGATTATGGACGGCAATGTCAAGCGGGTGCTGGCGCGGTTTTCCGCCATTGAAGATGACCTGTCCAAACCGCAGGCTGAGCGCGCCATGTGGGCTTTGGCAGAACAGCTGTGCCCGGAAAGCCGCAATCATGACTATACCCAAGCCATTATGGACTTAGGCGCCACCGTCTGCACGCCGAAAAAGCCGCTGTGCCTGTACTGCCCGATGCAGCAACGCTGCCAAGCCCATCAGCAAGGCAGGGAAACCGAATTGCCGTTTAAAAAGCCGAAAAAAGCCGTGCCGGTGAAAGACGGCCAAGTGCTGCTGCTGTGTTCAGGCGGTGAATGGCTCTGGCAGCAGCGCCCGGACAGCGGCTTATGGGGCGGCCTATGGAGCCTGCCGGTTTTTGAACAGGCGCAGGAACTTCAGCAGGCTGCGCAGGGCTTTGGCTTGAAGCCGGTGGCGGCGCGCGCGCGCATTTCGCACAGCTTTACCCATTTCACCTGGCAGCTGGAAGCCTTGGCCTTCCATGCGCCGGAAGATCAGAAAGAGCATCTGGCCATAGAGCTGAACGGGCAATGGCTCAGCCCGGAAAGCGCCACGGCCTTGGGCATTCCGGCTGCCATGAAAAAATTGATCTCTGCAGTGAATCTGTGACATAGTCAGGGCAAGCCCAATGAGGCGCTGACAATAACTACAGAAAGGAAAAATTCCGTGCCGCGCCTTACCGCTGCTGCCATTCTCGGACTGCATATTTTACTGCTCGCCGCCTGCACCTCGGCGCCCAAGCGCCCTGCTTCCGGCGGCCTGCCGCCCGCTCAGCTGCAGAAGCTGAAAAGCATGCGCCTGCCCGGCAGCCTGCCGCTGCCGGTCGGCAATGCCCAGCGCCAGGCGCTGCAGGACACCTGGGGCGCATCGCGCAGCCAGGGCCGCGCGCATGAGGGCATCGACATCCTGGCTCCACGTGGAACCAAAGTCTACAGCGCGACCGATGGCCTGATTGCCGACCTGCGCAGCAATAATCTGGGCGGCAAAGTGGTCTGGATCATCGGCCCGGCCGGATCATGGCATTATTATGCGCATCTGGACGGGCATAAGCGCGGGCTGAATGTCGGCGACAGCATTAAAAAAGGCGACCTCATCGGCTATGTCGGCAACAGCGGCAACGCGCGCCATACCGCGCCGCATCTGCATTACGGCATTTATCTGGACGGCAAAGGGCGCGGCGCAGTCAACCCATTTCCCTATTTACGCTAATTATCAGGAATTATGCATGTCAGAAGCATTGATCAACCGCCTAGTCGAATTTGCAGAATCAGGCAATCAGCAGAAAATCGTCTTAGCCGGGCAAAGCCATCAGGGCTGGATTATGGAAATTACCGAAGAAGCCCTGCTGATCAGCACCGGCTATGCCGACAAATCCGGCAAGGATGTCTGGATTCAGTTTGCAGACCTGGATCAGGCGTCTTTATTTTACTGGGACAATAAGCATGACCAATGGGCTGCATTCCAGCTTTAAATTCAGGGAGAGTGCTTATGACGCTGCAGCGCTGCGGCTGGTGTTCCAATGACCCGCTTTATATGCAATACCATGACCACGAATGGGGACGGCCGGTATATGAGGAGCAGCATCTATTTGAAATGCTGTGCCTGGAAGGCCAGCAGGCGGACCTGTCCTGGATTACCGTGCTGAAAAAGCGCGAAGCTTACCGGCAGCACTTTTTCCGGCACAGCATTGCCGATATCGCCGCCATGAGCGACAGCATTTTAGAAAGCAAGCTGCAGGACGCCGGCCTGATCCGCCATATCGGCAAGCTGAAAGCCATCCGCGACAATGCCGCCGCCTGGGAGCGGATGAAGCGGGAAAATACCGATCCTGCGCAGTGGCTCTGGTCATTTACCCGGCAGCAGAGCCTGAACAATGATGTGCCGGACTATAAAGCGGCCCCGGCGCAGACAGAGGAAAGCCTGCTGATGTCGAAAGCCTTAAAGAAGCTGGGCTTCAAATTCGTTGGCCCGACCACCTGCTATGCCTTTATGCAGGCGGTGGGCATGGTCAATGACCACGAAAATCACTGCAGCTTTAAATCCCCCTTGAATGCCGAATAAGCCAGGAGCCCCGCTATGTCCAGCAATCTTATCCGCGCTTACGCCGCCATGCAGGCCGGCGCAGCGCTGCAGCCTTATCAGTTTGACGCCGGCGAACTGCTGCCGCATCAGATTGAAGTCAAAGTCGAATACTGCGGACTGTGCCATTCCGACCTTTCCGTCATCCAGAATGACTGGCAGTCTTCGGTCTACCCTGCGGTCGCGGGCCATGAAATCATTGGCACCGTCACACGGCTGGGCGCTGAAGCCAAAGGCTTAAAGCTGGGGCAGCGCGTCGGCATCGGCTGGACGGCGGAAAGCTGCCAGCATTGCGCGCCGTGCATTTCAGGCCGGCAAGTGCAATGCAGCGGCGGCAAAACTGCAACCATTGTCAATCACGCCGGCGGTTTTGCCGATAAAGTCCGCGCCGGCTGGCAATGGGCCATTCCCCTGCCGGACGGCTTAGACCCGGAATCTGCCGGCCCGCTGCTGTGCGGCGGCATTACCGTGTTTGACCCGCTTCTGGCGCATAATATTCAGGCGGTGCATCATGTCGGCGTGATCGGCATCGGCGGCCTGGGCCATATCGCCCTTAAGCTGCTGAAAGCCTGGGGCTGCGAAATCACCGCCTTCAGCTCCAGTCCGGATAAAACTGCTGAGCTGAAGGCGATGGGCGCTGACCATGTAGTGGACAGCCGCGACGCGTCTGCCCTGAAAGCGCAGCGCGGCAAGTTTGACCTGATTCTGAGCACGGTGAATGTCACGCTGAACTGGAGCGCCTATTTAGCCGCGCTGGCGCCAAACGGCGCCGTGCATATGCTGGGCATGGCTTTGGAGCCGATGCAGATTCCCGCCGGCATGCTGATCAGCGGGGCAAAATCGGTGACGGGTTCATCAACAGGCTCACCGGCGGCATTGCGCCAGCTGCTGCAGTTTGCAGCCCGCAAAAATATCGCGCCGCAAATTGAGCTGTATCCGATGTCGCAGATCAACGCGGCCATTGCCCGCCTGCATTCCGGCCAGGCGCGCTACCGGATTGTGCTGCAGGCGGATTTTTAAGCCGCCTGCCCATCCTGCAGGGCCTGTCTGACCCAGTCCGCCAGCAGCAGAATCGCCGCCTGAATTTCAGCCGACAGCTCATGGCCGGCGTTCAGGCGGATGCAGTTGTTGTAGCGCCGGTCTTCGCCGAACAGCAGCCCCGGCACAATATTGATGCCCTGCTCCAGCGCATAGCAGTACAGCGCCATGCTGTCGATCTGCGCAGGAAACTGCAGCCATAAAACATAGCTGCCTTGCGGCTGATTCAGGCGCAGGCCGGCGCCATGAAAGGCCTGAATGATGAACTGGCGGTACTGCTGCGCCTGCTGCATCAGCTTCGGGCGCAGCAGCGCCAAATGCTGGCGGTAAGCGCGGCTGTAAATCAAGTCCGCCAGCCCCAGCTGCAGCGGGGTATTGACGGAAACATTCTGCGTAATCAGCCGGGCATGCAGATGCTGCAGGCGCTGCGGCATGCAGAACCAGCCGACGCGGTAAGCCGAAGACAGCGATTTCGACACCGAGCCGCAGTAAATGACATAGCCGGCATGGTCCCAGTACTGAATCGGCAATGGCCTTGCGGCTGTGAAGCTGCATTCGGCATAGATGTCATCTTCAATCACATGGCATTGATACTGGGCTGCCAGCCGGGCGATTTTTTCCTTGTCCGCATTGCTCAGGCAGAAGCCCAAAGGATTCTGAAAATTCGCCGTGAGCAGGCAGGCTTTTGCGCCTGAATGCCGCATCGCCTGCTCCAGCCGCGCCAAGTCAAATCCCCCTGTATTGGCTGGAATCTCGATGATTTTGCGCTTTAACAGGGCCAGCAGCTGCAGCTGGCCATTATAGTTGGGGGTCGGCACAATAATGCTGTCGCCCTCTGCCGTCAGGCTTTGGATCACCACCGAAAGCGCCGGCATGCAGCCGTTGCTGATGTAGACCTGCTCCGGCGCGATGTGAAAGCCGTCCTCGGCCCAGTGCGCGGACAGGGCTTCCCTGAGCTGGGCATGCCCCTGCCGGTCGCTGTAGAGGAAATCTTCAGGCCTGCTGTGCTTTAAAGCGCGCTGAATGGAACGGCGCAAAGCCTCCGCCGGCACTAAATTCGGCGAAAGCTGTATGGAGCCTAAATGAATCAGCTGGCTGTTGATGGCCGCGGCCTGAATCTGAATCTGCAGCTCCAGATTCGAAACATCGCGCGCATTGGCCTGAAAATCCGGGTGATCCGGCACAGCAATGGGCTGATTCTGCGCCTGAGCCTGCGCAAAGTAGCCTAATTTTGCTTTTGCATAAATCAGGCCCTGCGCTTCCAGCCATTCATAGCAGCTTTTTGCGGTATTCAGGCTGATCCGCTGCTGCTGCGCAAACTGGCGCAGCGAACTGAGGCGCTGCCCCGCGCTGATTTCGCCGCGGTAAATTTTCTGCGCAATCTGCTGCGCCAGAAGCTGATACTGAAACGCCGCCATCTTGCTGTACCCATTTTTTAATATTTGCTGTATCTGTACCCGTTAAATTAACAGATTTAAGCTGGCTGTACAGTTTTTCAGTACAGGACAGCGCCTTTCATGCAAAAAATAACAGCAGCTTCAAATGCTTTGATCATCTGCTTAGGCTTGGCGGCCTGCCAGCCTGAAGCCGGAAATGCGCAGGCAAAGCAGCGGAATTTTGTCTGCAAGGCGCTGATTGAGGGCTTTTTAACAGCGCAGCAGCTGCAGCAGTATGAGCTGGATCAGATTCAGCCGGCGCAGCAGGGCGCTGCCAGCCGCGGGCTGTATATCTATAAAGCCCGGCTAGACCATAGCGTAAACGTGATGCCGCAGCAGCAGAAGCTGCATTTTGCCTGCCAGCAGACATCAGCCCGGAAATTTCAAATTCAGCTGTCCGGCCCGCAGCAGCAAAATGCGCGGCCACTGCTCAGCGTGGAATTGCCGGAACCAGCGCAGCTGAAAGCGCTGACGGCCTTCAGCCTGAACCCGCGCTAGCGGCGCTGTGCAGCGCCTTATTTCAAAATTTCTGGCAATGCCGGCTGCGCATTGCCCTTGGCCAGTTCCGCCTTCATTTTCTGCAGCATCTGATAGGGCTGCTGCTGCACGAACATATTCACCACCGGCAGCGGAATAGCGCCTTCGGGATTGGCATAGCCGTAGGTGGAAACTTTGACCTTCTGCGGGCCTAATTTCTGAAAAGTCCAGTCGCCTTCATACTGGCTGAGGCGCACATAAGTGCTGTCCGGCTGGGCATTTTTCTTCACGGCCTTATTCTGAATGCTGACAATGCCCTGCGCGTCCTTGCGCATCGTGCCCTGCACAATCAAATCGCGGTCCTGCAGCGGAAAGGGGAAATCCAGCACCATATACAGCTGGAATTCGCCCTTTTTATCATCTCTGGACAGCAGCTTGACGCTGCCCAGATAAGGCACCCAGTCCGCCGCATGCTCGACATTCAGAATTAATGCCACCGCCTGCTCAATCGGCACATTCAGCGTGGTTTCCGCCTTGTACATGAAAACCGGATTCTGGCTGTCCTGAAAAGTCCAGACCTTGATATTGTTTTTATTAATGCTGAGCGTGGCAGGCGCTGCAGGCTTGGCCAGCGCTGCGGCGCTTAAGGCCACGGCGCAGGCCAGCAGTAGGATTTTTTTCATTGCATTCTTCGTCTTATTTTAGTTTTGCATTGTTATTTTAAAGCAGTTTGAAGCCGGCTTCAGGCTTGAATATCATTGAAGCCCAGAACGTCCTTCATGTCGTATTTGCGCGCTTCGCGGCCCACCACCCAGGCGGCTGCCCGCACTGCGCCGGACGCAAAGTTCATGCGGTTGGTGGCTTTGTGGGTAATTTCAACGCGCTCGCCTTCGCCAATGAACATTACAGTATGCTCGCCGACAATATCGCCGCCGCGGATGGTTTGAAAGCCGATGCTTTGGCGCTCGCGCGGGCCGGTGTGGCCTTCACGGCAGTATACGGCGTCCTGCTTCAGATCGCGGCCAAGCGTTTCCGCAATCGCCTCGCCCATCATCAATGCCGTGCCGGACGGCGCATCGACTTTATGGCGGTGGTGCGCTTCAATCACTTCAATATCCACTGTGTCGCCAAACACTTTGGACGCCAGCTCCAGCAGCTTAATCGAAACATTGACGCCGACAGAATAGTTGGCGGCGTAAACTACCGGAGTGTGCTGCGCGGTTTCATCCAGATGGGCTTTCTGCTCATCGTTCATGCCCGTGGTGCCGATCACAATCGCCACGCCAGCCTGGCGGCAAAGCGCAAGGTGCTGCGCGGTAGCAGCCGGCGCGGTAAAGTCAATCACCACATCGCAGTCCTGCAGGACGTCTTCCAGGCTGCCGGAAACTTTTACGCCCAATGCGCCAATGCCCGCCAGCTCGCCGGCATCTGCGCCCACCAGGCTGCTTTCCGGACGCCCAACCGCCGCCGCCAGCTGATAGCCCGCCTGCTGCACCGCCTGAATTAAGATGCGCCCCATCCGGCCGCCTGCGCCCAATACGCCAATACGCGGGTTTGCTGACATAACATTTTCCTGATGCTGATTCGAAATTGCTCTTACTATAGCAAAACTCCTGAGCTTGGCTAAGTTCAGCGCAAAAAAATCCTGAAAATTATCACCGCCCTATACGGGCCTCAGCGGATGCAGCCGGCCTAGCGGGCAATTGCCGGATTTTTAAATGCTGCGCTGCATTTCGATGTATCATAAGCCGGTTTTTTCCACGATGATCAGGCATGAAGAACCTACTGTTTGCCGGCGCTGCCCTATGCATATTTTTAGCTTGGCTGCTGCCCATCCACTACCGCCCATGGGCCACCTATACCGGCGAACTGTACGCTTTTTTTGCCTTGTTTGCCCTGGCCGCTGCATTTCTGAAGCAGCCGCTGCAGCTGCCGAAAATTGCGCTGCCGCTGTTCGGCTTGGCGCTTGTTCCGCTGATTCAGTTCGCTTTTGGCCAGGTGTATTATTTCAGCATTGCGCTGCTGGGCTTTCTGTATGTCTTCGGCTTTGGGCTGGCCGTGGCGATAGGCTTCAGCCTGTGCCGGGATTCAGGCCAAAGGGAAAAAACCTTCGCCTATTTAAGCTACACCTTTCTGGCTGGCGGGGTCTGCACAGGCCTGATCGCCATCTGCCAGTGGCTGAATCTGGACAGCCAGCTGACCGCCATCATGATGGATATTCACGGCAATGCCCGGCCCTTCGCCAACTTTGCCCAGCCCAACAACATGGGCACCTTCCTGCTGATGGCGCTGATGGCCTGCCTGTATCTGCATGAAACCAGGCGCCTGCCGGCCAAGTGGCTGATTCTGGCGGCGGCCCCGATTTTAATCGGCGCGGCGCTGAGCCAGTCGCGCACTTCCTGGGTGGCCTGCCTGTGCATCATGGCCTACCTGTCCTATCAGCAGTGCCGGCATGTCATCCGCCTGCCTTGGCGCTATAACCTGCTCTGGCTGTCCGCCTTTGCAGCCTTGATTTTCTTCCTGCCGCACATCAGCCAGTGGATTGCGCAGGCTTCAGATGTGCAGATTATTGAAAGCCGCGAACTGGCAGAGCGCGCCGGCGGCGATATGTCGCGCCTGGCCATCTGGCAGCAGATGCTGCACGCCATAGCGGCCCAGCCATGGTTCGGCTACGGCTGGTATCAGACCAGCAGCGCCTTTGTCAGCATCAGCGATACCTTTCAGGGCCCGGTCTGGATCCGCAGCGCGCACAATTTCATTCTGGACTTCCTGCTCTGGAACGGCCTGCTGACCGGCCTGCCGTTTCTGGCCTATTTCAGCTATTGGGGCTGGCAGTTGCATAAGCGCGCCAATTCTGCCGAATCCGTAATCGGCCTGCTGATGGCTGGAGTGTTCATCATCCATGCCATGCTGGAATTTCCGCAGAACTATGCCTATTTCCTGCTTCCGGCCGGCTTTATTTTAGGCGCGGTTCAGGCGCAGAAAACCGATACTGCTGTTTTGACCCTGCCTCCGGCGGCCATGCGCCTGATTTTCGCCATGGGCCTGATGCTGCTGGCGGTCATTTACCGCGATTACGCGGTGCTGGTGCCGAAGCTGAATCAGGCTGCGGCCTATGAGAAAACCCCGGAAAAAATCACCCGCAATGAGCGCATTTACCTGCTGAGCGAATTTGACCACCGCATTGATTTCATCCGCATCAACCCCTACAGCAAAATGACGCAGGCGGAGCTGGATGAGATTGAAAAACTGGTGCGCAGCTATCCGACCCAATACCATTTGGTCAAGTATGCCAAAATGCTGGCCTACAATGGCCATGAAGCGGAAGCCCGGCATCAGCTTCAGCGCCTGAAAGCCATTCACAAGAAAGAGCTGAGCTGGAGCGAGCTGATCAAAGAGCAGCCGCAATAAGCTTAAAGATAAAAAAATAGCCTGCAGACTGCAGGCTATTTTTTTTTAGGGCTGGGCCGGCTTAATCAAACAGCCCGAAGAATGATTTTTTCTTCGGCGATGAGCCGCTGCCTTCGCCGTCCATAGTTTCCTGCAGCTCTTTCAGCAGTTCACGCTGGCGCGCCGTTAAATTCACTGGCGTTTCCACCACAATGCGGCACAGCAAATCGCCCTGCATGCTGCTGCGCACCGGCTTCACGCCCTTGCCGCGCAGGCGGAACATTTTGCCGGTTTGCGTGCCTTCAGGGATCTTCAGGCTGACGCGGCCTTCAAGGGTCGGAATTTCAATTTCCTTGCCCAAAGCGGCGTCGGCAATGCTGACCGGAACGTCCATATACAGGTCTGCGCCGTCGCGCTGGAAGATTTCATGCTCGCGCACCACCACTTCCACATACAGGTCGCCGGCCTGGCCGCCGCGGATGGCTTCGCCCTTGCCGCTTAAGCGCACGCGGTCGCCGTTGTCCACCCCGGCTGGAATGGTGACTTCCAGCGTCTGCTGGCGGTCCGACACGCCTGAACCGTGGCATTTTCCGCATGGATTCTTGATGATTTTGCCCTGGCCGCGGCAGGTGCTGCAGGTCTGCTGCACCGAGAAGAAGCCCTGCTGCATGCGTACTTGGCCTGCGCCGTGGCAGGTGCGGCAGGTTTCCACATCATTCGGGTTTTTAGAGCCTTTGCCGTCGCAGGCATCGCATGGCGCCGGCGCGGTAAAGGTGATGGTTTTTTTCACGCCTTTAACCGCTTCTTCCAGCGTCAGCTCCATCACATAGCGCAGGTCTGAGCCTTGGCGCGCGCGCTGCTGGCCGCGGCCGCCGCCGCCGAATGCGCCGCCGAAGATATCGCCAAACTGGCTGAAGATATCTTCCGCGCTGAAACCGCCAAAGCCGCCGCCAGCGCCGCCGCCCATGCCGCCTTCAAAGGCCTGATGGCCCATGCGGTCATACATGCTGCGCTTTTCGCCGTCCGACAGCACTTCATAGGCTTCGGCCGCTTCCTTGAATTTGTCTTCCGCTTCCGGATTGTCCGGATTGCGGTCAGGGTGATACTTCATCGCCAACTTACGGTAGGCTTTTTTAATTTCATCATCACTAGCGGTTTTA
>NZ_JAVXCI010000003.1:0-24093 GCF_036659555.1 Acinetobacter sp. | reverse complement strand
CAAAACCTCATAATAATCACGTTTAGCCATGTCTGGCGATGCTCCTCACGGAATGCTGTTGAATACTTAACTGTGGTGTGAAATTGGGGCCAAAGCGGCTTTTACAAGGGCAAATGCTGAAAAAATTCAGCCGGCCTAGAAAACCGCTTTGTTTTTGAAAAACTTAGTGATGCCTTTAATCCAGGCATTCAGCAGGTACAGGAAGGCGGTGCCAGAGAATACCACGCCGGCCACAGTGCAGCCGGTGACCCATAAATAGGTGTCCCAGTAATAGAAAAACAGCGGGATGAACCACAGCGCGGCGAAGCAGGCCAGAATCGTGTAAATCACCACAGCGCGCATCACCCAGAACGCCTGCGCCTGCATCCAGACTTCAGCAGAGTCAAGCTGGGCGACTTTGCGCGCCAGCCAGTAGGCCAAGAAGCCGCTGACCACGGTAAACAGCGCGAAAAACATGAAGACATAAGAAATCGCAACATAGCGGCGATACTTGATAAGGCTGTCTGTCGTCATGTCTCATTTAACCCCATGCGCTGCTGAAAACGCCTGAATGCGCGCAGCGGTTTGCTTATTAAAATTGTCAGTAAAGATCAGGCGCTACTATATTGAAAAAAACCCTATGCTGCACCCGATTTTATGACACTTTTATATATTCTGCTGACTTTTTTTCACCTTAAACCACTGCGCATACAGCGCAGGCAGGAAAAACAGGGTCAGCAGGGTCGCCACAATCAGGCCGCCCATGATCGCAACCGCCATCGGCCCGAAAAAAATGCTGCCGGACAGCGGAATCATCGCCAGCACGGCAGCCAGCGCAGTCAGCACAATCGGGCGGCAGCGGCGCACGGTGGCGTCTATAATTGACGACCACGGATCATTCCCGGCCTGAATATCCTGCTCAATCTGATCAATCAGAATCAGCGAATTGCGCATGATCATGCCGGACAGCGCAATGGTGCCAAGCATGGCCACAAAGCCGAAGGGCTTGTTGAACAGCAGCAGGAACAGCACCACGCCAATCAGCCCCAGCGGCGCCGTCAGGAAAACAATAAAGGCGCGGGACATGCTTCTGAGCTGCAGCATCAGCAGCGTCATCACCACAGCAAGAAATACCGGCATGCCGGCATTCACCGAAGCCTGCCCGCGCGCGGATTCTTCCACCGTGCCGCCGGTTTCCAGCAAATAGCCATTCGGCATTTGCCCGCGCAGCTGCGCCAGCGGTTCAGCCAGCTCCTTCACCACGGTCGCCGGCTGCAGCTGGCTGCGGATATCGGCGCGCACGGTAATGGTCGGCAGGCGGTTGCGGTGCCAAATCAGGCCTTCCTCAAAGCTGTATTCAATGCTGGCGATTTGCGCCAAAGGCACGGAGCCGCCGCCGGCAGCAGGCACAGCCAGGCTGCTGAGCGCAGCCGCATCCAGCCGTTCCGCCTGAGCGCCGCGCATGCGGATTTCAATCAGTTCGCGCTTTTCTCGGTACTGGTCCAGCGCTGCCCCGCTGAGAGAGCTGTTGAGGAAGCTGGCCAAATCCAGGCTGGAGACGCCCATGTGGCGCGCGCGGTCCTGATCAATCTGCAGCCGGATCACTTTGCTCGGCTCGCCCCAGTCCAGATGCACATTGGTGGTGTTCGGGTTTGCAGCGACTGCAGCAGCCGCTTTCTGCGCCCATTCGCGCACGGCAGCCAAATCTTCACCGGAAACGCGGAACTGCAGCGGATAGCCGACCGGCGGGCCGTTTTCCAGCAGCGAAACGCGGGTGCGCGCCTGCGGCAGCAGCTGGCGGATTTTTCCGCTCAGCGAACGGCGGATTTCATCGCGCTCATCCAGTGAAGAAGCCAGCACCACAAACTGGGCAAAACTGGCCTGCGGCAATTGCTGGTCTAAAGGCAGGTAAAAGCGCGGCGAGCCGGTGCCGACATAGGCGGTAAAATTGTCAATGCCCGGCTGCCGCTGCAGGAAGCGCTCGACTTTTTTCACCGCCGCCTCTGTGGCCTGCAGCGAGGCGCCTTCTTCCAGCTTGATATCCACCAGAATTTCAGCGCGGTTGGAGGGCGGAAAAAACTGCTGCGGCACAGCTTTAAACAGCAGCGCCGACAGCACAAAAATCCCCGCCGTGGCGGCGATCACGGTTTTGCGGTAGGTCACGCAGGCATCCACCCAGCGCCGGAAGCCTTGGTAAAACCGGGTCTGATAGGGGTCGTGATGCCCGCCGGCAGGATGCGCAGGCGGCGGCGGTTCCGGCTGCCTGCGCAGGCGCGCCCACAGGCGCTGATGCCATGGCGCTTTCCGGATCAGGCCAGCATTGAAGTCCGGCAGCAGCTTATCGCCCAGATAGGGCACAAACAGCACCGCGGCAAACCACGACATAATCAGCGCGATGGTCACCACCTGAAAAATTGAGCGGGTGTATTCACCGGTGCTGGAGGCCGCGGTGGCGATCGGCAGAAAGCCGGCGGCGGTAATCAGGGTGCCGGTCAGCATCGGAAAAGCCGTGGTGCGCCAGGCATGGCCGGCGGCCTGCAGCCGCGAATAGCCCTGCTCCATTTTAACCGCCATCATTTCAACCGCGATGATCGCGTCATCCACCAGCAGCCCCAGCGCCAGAATCAGCGCGCCGAGTGAAATCTTATGCAGGCCGACATCAAACAGGTTCATGCCGGCAAAAGTCATCGCCAGCACTAATGGAATGGACAGCGCCACCACCAGGCCGGTGCGGAAGCCCAGCGAGAAAAAGCTCACCAGCAGCACAATGATCACCGCTTCCGCCAGCACCTTCATGAACTCATTGACGCTGCGCTTGACGGCCGCCGGCTGGTCTGAAACCTTCTGCAGCTGCAGGCCCAGAGGCAGGCTTTTCTGCAGGCGGGCAAATTCCGTTTCCAGATTTTTGCCCAGCGCCAGAATATCGCCGCCTTTGCGCATGGAAACCGCAATGCCGATGCCGTTTTCACCCATAAAGCGCATGCGCGGCTGCGCCGGTTCACTGAAGCCGCGGTAAACTTCAGCCACATCGCCCAGCTGCAAGGTTTTGCCCCCGGCCAGCAGCGGCATTTGCTTCAGCTCATCCACGCTGTGCAGGCCGCCGCTGACCCGCACCTGGATGCGGTCAGACGCAGTTTCAAAAAAGCCGGCGCTGGCCACGCTGTTCTGCTGCTGCAGCGCCTGCTGAATGGCGCTCAGCGGAATGCCCAGCTGGGCGGCTTTGGTGTTGGAAATTTCAATCCAGATGCGCTGATCCTGCAGGCCAATGAGGTTGACTTTGCCCACATCCTTCACCCGCTGCAGCTGAAGCTGCAGACGGTCTGCGTATTCCTTTAAGGCAGCGTAGTCAAAGTCATTGCCGCTCAGCACATAGATGTTGCCGAAAGTATCGCCGAATTCATCGTTGAAAAATGGCCCCTGCACGCCGCCGGGCAGCTCATGGCGGATGTCATTGACCTTCTTGCGCACGCTGTACCAGACATCCGGGATGTCTTTGGAGCGCAGCGAATCTTTGGCCACAAAGGTCACCATCGACTCGCCCGGGCGCGAATAGGCCATGATGCGCTCATAATTGCCGGTGCTCATCAGCTCTTTTTCAATGCGGTCAGTGACCTGCAGCGAAACTTCCTTGGCGGTTGCGCCCGGCCAGTAGGTTTGAATCACCATCGCCTTAAAGGTGAACGGCGGATCTTCGCTTTGCGACAGCTTGGAATAGGACAGCATGCCGGCAATGCCGAGCAGAATCATGAAGTACAGGATCAGGCCTTTATTTTTCAGCGCCCATTCAGACAGGTTGAAATTCATTTTAGCCCCCTGCCTGAATTTTCACGGCGCGGTTGTCGCGGTCAACCGGATTGACTTTCTGCTTGGCGCGCAGCAGGTGTACGCCGCCGACCACCACATAATCGGCCGGATTCAGGCCGCTGAGCACCGGCGCGCTGTCGCGGCCGTATGCGCCCAGAACCACAGGCACTTTGCGCAAGGTATGGTCAGCATTGACGGCAAAGACATAGGGCTGCCGGTCATTGGCGTCGGCTGAAATGCTGGACAGCGGCACGCTCAGCCGGGCGCGCGGCGCCGCGCTGAAAAACACCCGCGCGCTTTGCCCCAGCTGAATGCCATCGGCGGCGGCGCCGCGCAGCGCCACTTTCACGCTGTAAGTGCGCGACTGATCGGCAGCCGGCGAGATTTCACGGACCGCCGCATCGAGTTTTTCTTCCGGCTTAGACCACAGCATAACCTGCGCAGGCTGGCCCGCTTTGATTCCGGCAACCGCCTGCTCCGGCACGCCGATCACCACTTCACGCCCGCCGCCGACCGCCAGCTGATAGGCTGCCTGCCCGGCAGCGATAACTTGCCCGGCTTCAATATTGCGCGCGGTAATCACGCCGCTTTTACCGGCCGTCAGCTGATTGTACTGCGTCTGGTTGCTGCTGGCCTGATAGTTGGACTGCGCCTGCTTCAGGCTGGACAGGGCCGCCTTGTACTGGTTGTCCACGGCATCGTACTGCGAGCGGCTCACCGCATTGACCGGCAGCAGCTGCTGAAAGCGCTTCAATTCATCTTCGGCAATTCTGGCCGCCGACTGCGCGCTTTCCAGCTGCGCGCGGGCTGCGTTCAGCTGCAGCTGCGCATCTTTAGCATCCAGCCGCGCCAGCACCTGCCCCGCCCTGACCTGATCGCCGACATCGGCATAGCGTTCAGCCACCTGCCCTGCAACGCGGAAAGCCAGCGCCGTCTGCTCCTGCGCCTGCACATCGCCGGCATAGCTGTGCTGTTCCGGCTGGGCTGCGCCGGGCTGCGCCACCATCACCACGGGAACTTCCTGTTCGGCCGGCGCTTTATCGCCGCTGCATCCCCATAAGGCCGCACTGCAGGCGGTGATCATGCCGGCAACGGCGGTTTTTATTGTGCTCATGAAGCTCGCTCTTATTTAAATCGGTTTTTTAGGGCAAAATAGGGCTTATTAAGCTGGCTGTTTTTTTAATTAATAAACCACACGGTACATTAATTAAAAACGCGAACTGAAATCAATGCCCTGATTGGATTTTTTTTGGAATTTTTTGCACATGAATGCCGGACGCCCGAAAGACCTGGAAAAGCGCAAGCGCATTCTGGAAGCCGCCAAGTGCCTGTTTTTAGAATGCGGCTATCACGGCTGCAGCATGAACCGCATTGCGCAGAAGGCCGATGTCAGCAAGCTGACGGTATACAACCATTTTCAGGACAAGGAAACCCTGTTTACCAGCGCGATTGCCGAAACCTGCGACCAGCTGCTGAATGCCCGCCCCATGCACTTGTCGGCAGGCAGCGATTTCCGGCAGGCGCTGCGGCAGGCCTGCGAACTGTCTTTGCATATTGTCAATTTGCCGGAAGCGCTGAAAGTGGAATACCTGCTGCTGGAGCTGGCCTCGCAGCGCAATCCGCTGGCGCAGCAGTTTTACAATGCCTCGCATGAAAAGCTCAGCGCGCTGTGGGAAAGCTTTTTTGCGCAGGCGGCGGCGCTGCGCTTCATCCGCGCGGATGCGCCGCACAGGCAGACCCTGCTGATTTTTTCGCTGCTGCTGGGGCTGCGCCACCACGAAGTGCTGATGGGCATCCGCCCCGTTCCGGATCAGGCGGAGCGCGCCGGCATCATTCAGGACAGCATTGAACTGTTCCTGCTCCGCTACGCCCTGCCCTGAACGCCTGAAAAGGCCCAGCGTCAAGCCTGAACTGCATCCGCCCTGCTGCTTTTCAGGCCAGCTGAATCCAACTTTTGTCTGTGCCCCGCTTGGATTGTCACTGAATCAGAGTATAGTCAAACCAAGAACAACCGGAGAATGCTAAAAATGATTCAACAAATTGACGCTCCATTACGCGATGATGTGCGCTTGCTGGGCAATTTACTCGGCGAAACCCTCAAGCAGCATGCCGGACAAGATTTGTTTAATCAGGTTGAACAGATTCGCGCTTTAGCCAAAGGCGCACGCGACGGCCAGGCCGAAGCGGAAAAGCAGCTGGAGCAGCTGTTTTTAAGCCTGGAGGATGATGAAATCCTGCCGCTGACCCGCGCCTTTACCCACTTTCTGAATTTCGCCAATATTGCGGAGCAGTACCATGCCGTGCGCAGCCGCCGCCAAAGCGAATTTGATGAAAATGCGCCATCGCCTAATCCGCTGGATCATTTATTCCAGAAATTCAAAGCGCATGAGATTTCACCGGACGCGCTGTATCAGCAGATTTGCGAACTGAAAATTGAGCTGGTGCTGACTGCGCATCCGACCGAAGTCAGCCGGCGCACGCTGATTCAGAAATATGACGGCATCAATGACTGCCTGTTTAAATTCGACCAGCAGAAACTCACCCCGCGCGAGCGCCAGGCCGTGCTGGAAGACTTAAAGCAACTGATCTGCTCGGCATGGCAGACCGATGAAATCCGCCAGCACCGCCCGACCCCGGTCGATGAAGCCAAATGGGGCTTCACCACCATTGAGCAGACGCTGTGGAACGCCGTGCCGAAATTCATGCGCGAACTGGACGGCATGGTGCATGAGCACTGCGGCCAGCGCCTGCCTTTGACCATTGCGCCGGTGCGCTTCGCCTCCTGGATGGGCGGCGACCGCGACGGCAACCCGAATGTCACCCACAGCATCACGCAGGAAGTGCTGTGGCTGTCGCGCTGGAAAGCTGCTGACCTGTATGTGCGCGATATTGAAGCCCTGCGCTGGGAACTTTCAATTGAACAGTGCAGTCCGGAATTGCGCGAAGCTTTGGGCCAGGATCACCCGGAACCCTACCGCGAATACCTGCGCGAAACCCGCCAGCGCCTGAAAGCCACCCGGCACTGGCTGGCGGAAAAGCTGCGCGGCGCAGACGCCGATGACAGCCAGGCCATCAAGAGCAAGGATGAACTGCTGCAGCCGCTGCTGCTGTGCTACCGCTCGCTGATCGACTGCGGCTTGCCGGAAGTCGCCAACGGCAAGCTGCTGGACTTCATCCACCGCGTCAACTGCTTCGGCATTGAGCTGCTGAAGCTGGATATCCGCCAGGAATCCGGGCGCCACCGCCAGGCCATTTCCGCCATTACCGAATATCTGGGCCTCGGCAATTTTGAAACCTGGACCGAGCAGGCGCGCCAGAACTTCCTGCTGCAGGAGCTGCAAAGCAAGCGCCCGCTGCTGCCGAAATTCATCAATGAGCCGAAGCAGAGCCTGATTGAGCATCCGGATGTGCAGGAAGTCTTCGCCACCATGCGCACTTTGGCGGAGCAGCCGCCGGAAAGCCTGGGCGCCTATATTATTTCCATGGCGGAATACCCGAGCGATGTGCTGGCGGTGCTGCTGCTGCAGAAAGAAGCCGGCATTCAGCATGCGCTGCGCGTCGTGCCTTTGTTTGAAACCCTGAAGGATCTGGACGGCGCCGCCGCCACCATGAATACCCTGTTCGGCATGCACTGGTACAAGCAGCATATTCAGGGCAGGCATGAAGTGATGATCGGCTATTCCGACTCGGCCAAAGACGCCGGCTTCATGTCCGCCAACTGGGCGCAGTACCGCGCGCAGGAAGAGCTGACCGATGTGGCGAAGAAGCACGGCGTGCAGCTGACCCTGTTCCACGGCCGCGGCGGCTCCATCAGCCGCGGCGGCGCGCCGACCCAGCAGGCGCTGTTCTCGCAGCCGCCGGGCTCGATTTCCGGCGCCATCCGCGTGACCGAGCAGGGCGAAATGATCCGCTTCAAATTCGGCCTGGAAGGCATTGCGCTGCAGAATCTGGAAATTTATACCGCAGCCACGCTGGAAGCCACGCTGCTGCCGCCGCCGGAGCCGAAAGCGGAATGGCGCGCGCTGATGCATAAAATGACCGACCTGTCGGTGCAGGTCTACCGCCAGACCGTGCGGGAAAATCCGCATTTCGTCAAATACCTGCGCACCGTAACTCCGGAGCTGGAACTGCAGATGCTGCCTTTGGGCTCGCGCCCGGCCAAGCGCAAAGTCAGCGGCGGCATTGAATCGCTGCGCGCCATTCCCTGGGTATTCGCCTGGACGCAGATCCGCCTGATGCTGCCGGCATGGCTCGGCACAGGGGCGGCCATCAATCAGATGATAGATCAGGGCCAGAAAGGCGCGCTGGAAGACATGCTGCAGCACTGGCCGTATTTCCAGACCTTAATTGACATGCTGGAAATGGTGCTGTCCAAAGCCGACAGCCATGTCGCCCTATATTACGAGTCGCATCTGACCGATGATGAAGACCTGAAGCTGCTGGGCGAGCAGCTGCGCCAGCGCCTGCGCGATGCGGTGCAGACCCTGCTGGCGCTGAAAGGCGAATCGCAGCTGCTCAGCAGCAATGACGTGCTGGATCAGTCGATGAAAGTGCGCAAGCCTTACCTGCTGCCGCTGCACCTGCTGCAGGCTGAGCTGATGAAGCGCCGCCGCGCCTATCTGGCGGAACGCCAGGCGGAAAACACCCCAGTCGATCATGCGCTGATGGTCAGCATCGCCGGCATCGCCGCCGGCCTGCGCAATACCGGCTGACGGCCTGGGCCAGAACACCGGGCGCATCTTCATGATGCGCCTTTTTATTGACCGCTTATTCTGGAATGAAGTTTTTTTTATAGCTGGAATCAAAAATATTTATGAATGGCGCTGCCCGGATCAGGCGCGGTTAACGGCTGATTTAATGCTGTTTTTACTGCTATTATTCTTTACCGTGCGGTAAAAAATAATGCAAAGTCATGGAATTAGTTTTAACATTTTTTTTATTGCAGTGATTAAATCTTGCAAAAAAGAAGCGTATGATGTGCACAATTTATTTTTTGAGTGCTCATTTTATGTCCAATTGGTTTCCCCAATGGCGCCCTTATGCAGGCAGCATTGAAGCGCGCCCTGTAGGCACCAATGAGTACCTGCCGCCCGCGCAAAGCGCGGTGCTGGGCATACAGCACGCCTTCGCCATGTTCGGCGCCACGGTGCTTGCGCCCTTCCTGATGGGTTTTGACCCGAATCTGGCGATTTTAATGTCGGGCCTGTGCACCATTCTGTTCTTCTTTATGACCGGCGGGCGCGTGCCGAGCTACTTAGGCTCGAGCTTCGCCTTTATCGGCGTGGTGATCGCCGCCACCGGCTACGCCGCTTCCGGCACCGGCGCGCCGAATGCCAATATCGCTTTAGCTGCCGGCGGCATCATGGCCTGCGGCGTGCTGTACGCCATCTTCGGCCTGATTGTGATGGCCACCGGCACGCGCTGGATTGAAAAGCTGATGCCGCCGGTGGTGACTGGCGCCGTGGTGATGATCATTGGCCTGAACCTTGCGCCGGTTACGGTAAAAGGCGTAATGGGCAGCAGCTTCAATATGTGGATGTCGCTGGTGACGGTGCTGTGCATGGGCTCTATTGCGGTCTTCACCAAAGGCCTGATGCAGCGCCTGCTGCTGCTGCTTGGCCTGCTGCTGGCTTATTTTATTTATTTCCTTGTGTCAAATGTCATGGGCTACGGCGCGCCAATCAACTTTGCGCCGATGCAGCAGGCAGCCTGGTTCGGCGTGCCGCAGTTCCATGCGCCGGAATTCAATTTCAACGCCATGCTGATTATTGCGCCGATCGCATTGATTCTGGTGGCGGAAAATCTGGGCCATATTAAAGCCGTCAGCGCCATGACCGGCGAAAACCTCGACCCGCACATCGGCAAAGCCTTTGTGGCGGACGGCGTAGCGACCACGCTGTCAGGCGCAGTCGGCGCTCCGGGCATGACCACCTACGGCGAAAATATTGGCGTGATGGCGGTAACCCGCGTGTACTCCACCATCATCTTTGTGGTAGCTGGCGTATTTGCGGTGTTTCTGGGCCTGTCGCCTAAATTCGGCGCGGTCATCCATACCATTCCAAGCGCGATTTTAACCGGCGCATCGATCGTGGTCTTCGGCCTGATCACCATTGCCGGCGCGAAAATCTGGATTGAAAACAAAGTCGATTTCTCTAAGAATAAAAACCTGATGGTGGCGGCGGTGACCATTATTTTAGGCACGGGCGACTTTGCGCTGCAGTTCGGCAATTTCAACTTGGGCGGCATTGGCACGGCGACTTTCGCGGCGCTGATTCTGAACTGGTTCTTCAGCTTAGGCGATAAATCCGCATAAGCCTGCTTCACGCTTTTTATTCAGCAGCCGCAAGGCTGCTTTTTTTGCGCTGCAGTTTTTTATGCGCGGCTTTCCGCCGGAGCCTATTTTTTCCGGGAAGCCTGGCTGCATCAAAATTTTGGGCTGATGATTTTCAGGAATTTAAATAACTTTCATTCTAAAAATAATACAAATTAAGTCAAATGCTTAACTGGCTTAAACCGCCAAACTCCAGCCGGCTGGGCAGCGGATCTCAGGCGCCGCCTGCTTCAGCCTGGCGTGATCCAGCTGAATAAGCCGCCGGCGGCGGCTTGAAAAGCCCGCAAAGCCCTGCAAATCAGCCCCTGCCGCGGCCTGAATTTTGGCCTGCGCCAAAGGATTAATGATTTCTTACAATTGGCAAAAAAAACTAAGCAGGTCTTTTTAATAGAGAAACCGCAGCATAAGTTTAAAAAAATACGTGAATATTGATGAGATTTGCACTTTATTTTTTTTGTGTGATCTAATACTCATTAACGACATAAAACACTACTGAAATAACAAATAAATGCACATGAAAACATTTTAGATCAAAGGACGGTAAAGATTATGAAAATATCAATGATCAATGTCGGTTTATTTTGTTTATGTTTCCTGAGCAATGCTTATGCAACCTCTGATGAATGGAGCCAGCGCTGGAAAGCCTCAAGCAGCCGCGCCAATGACAATCTAGTCCAGGCCAACCTGATTGAGCTCAAGGACTCAGACTATTATGATGGATTCGGCAAAACCACAATCAACAGCACAACAACAAGCTCGATCGGCACAGTCAATTCATCCACCAGCAACGTCAATATCAGCGGCTCAAACAACGGCGTAGACATTTCCAATGATACGGCGAATGACGGCTCGGTAAATTCCAATACCGCGCAGAATAATCAGCAATGCCTTAACTTAAGCACGCAAGCGGGGAATACGCCATGTTAAATTCCCGCCAGTTCAAGCGCAGGAAAACCGCTGCAAGCGCCGCGATTGTTTTCAGCCAGCTTCTGTCCGGATGCACCGGCATGGCGCTTTCCAACAAGGAGCCCGCCAGCCTGGTGCAGGGGCCGCCGATCACGGATATTTTTACGCCTTTTGACATGGCCTTATCCTGCCTGAAAGGGCAGCTGCGCAATGATGTCAGCTTCTCTGTCGGCGCGATTCTGGACCAGACCGGCAAAGACGTGGTGACGAACGGCGGCAGCGGCAAAATGGTGACGCAGGGCGCCGGAGACATGGTGCAGTCCGCGCTGTTTCAGGCCGGCGTCAGCCTGCTGAACCGGCGCGATCCGCGCATCATCGAAAGCGAAGCCAGATGGGGAATCCGCGACCCAAGGCAGATTCAGGCTTCGGACTATTATGTCACGGGCAGCATCAACAGCCTGGACTTTATTCCCGGCGGCGGCTTTGATATGCAGGTCGGCGGCGTCGGCCCCAATTACAGCCAGACCCGGATTATGGTCGGCCTGGATTTATCCCTGACCGACACCCGCAGCAGCAAAGTCGTCGCCAATGTTTCCCTGCAGAAGCAGATCGCCGCGCAGGACTACGGCATCAATGCCGGCAGGTTTGCCGGCCATACGCTGCTGAATATTCAGATCGGAAAGGGAGAGCGCGAAGCGACCAACTTCGCCTTGCGCCAAATGCTGAATCTGGCCACGTTTGAACTGCTCAGCCAGGTTATTCCGCCCTCGACATTCGAAAGCTGCCGCGCTGCGATCCCGCCGGAATTCGGGCGCTTAAGCCTGACGCGGAGTTCCGTTGCCCTGTACAAGTATCAGGAGAGCCGGCAGCAGGCTGCGGGCCCGGGGACGCCGCTGCTGGAAGCGCCTGCAGATAAAGCGCATTCATCCAGTGAAAAAAATAAATCTGCAAACTCGCCAAGCAAAGATACCCTGCCGCCTAAGCATAAGGAATCTGACCTGATTCAAAACCCTGAAGGCGATGCTGAAAGGAGCAAGCAGGAACTGATTAAATACATCAGCATGCAGCGGCGCGGCGCTTCAGGCAAAGCGCATGAAGACAGCAAACAGGATGAGAAAGCTGAGATGCTGTGGGATGCCAATCCAGCGGTGAGCGAAAACTACTGGTCAGCAACGCAGCGTGATTAAAAGCTGTAAAAAATGGGCTCGCTCCCAGAATAAGAAAGAAGCGCTTAGCGAGGAGCGCTTCAAAACTAGAAAGGAAAACAACTATGAATAAGACTATCCAAGCCATCGCCTTATCTGCTGCCTTCCTGTCCAGTGCAGCCATGGCAAATTCACAGGGCACACATGTCAATGTAGATACTGGTTTAAATGCGACCTTAGGCATTTTATCTCAGCATGTCAAAAATGGCTCAGCCCTTAACCTGGCGATCAATACCAACAATATTGATGCAACCGTCAACACATCCGGCCGCTTTAATTCACTGAATAATGTCGGAGACAAAATCGCGGTGGAAACTTCCGCAATCGGCGCAGTCAATACCGGCAGCATCAATCTGCAGCAGGGCAGCCTCAGCGCTGTCAATACCGGCTCATTGACTGCAGGCCTGCATGCCGGCGGCAACGCATGGGAGGAAGCGGAGTCACACCGCTCTCCTGACTACTCATCAGGGATCGAAGGCCACATCAGCGCAAATGTGAACACCAGCTATTACGACCGCTTCTCTGAAACAATGAGCAATTACAGCGCAGCCAATCTCGCCTTTAATTCCGGCGTGATTGATGCCTCTGTCAATACAGAGGCATTCAAGAACCATATTGACGGCATCAAAACTTCTGCAATCGGTGCAGTGAACACCGGCAGCATTACGGTTACTGTAAAGTAAATCCGCCCTTCAATATGATCCAGGGCCTGGCTATTAGCGGATAGCCGGGCCTTGCTTATTTTTAAATAAACCGGCAGCTGAATGCAATGGCTTTTATTGGCGGAACTGCTGAAAAAGCGCAGCGCTCAGCAGCCGGCTGGACGGCTGCCTTTTCAGGCCCGCATTCGTGGCTTGGAGATAAAAAGCCTGGCCGGCGCAGGAAATTTTACGGAATTTTTGCTCCGCGCCGCAGCCGCGGATTCCGCTTGCTGTCCGCCTCCGCCAAGGCCAGAACCTGCGCGGCGGGAGGAATGCCTCATCGGCCTGCGGCGCGCCTCCGCCGGCGGCTCGAGCTTAATTCAGTTGGCTGCATAAATTGCCGGAGAATAAATTTACGCTCATTTTACGTTACTCCCCGCGCCGGCCTTCCTATACTTTTTTTATCTGATCACTGAAGATAACAACATGAATATGCCGATTCAAAATTCATCCATGACGCGCCAGCTGCCCCAAGGCCTGGCTTTAGAGCACGCGGATGCCGATGCCTTTGAACAGGAAATTGCGCAGTATCTGGGGAAATACCCGCAGACTGAGCATATTGATATCTGCCTGCATGACCTGAACGGGCATATCCGCGGCAAGCGCATAGAGCTGAACGCCCTGAAAAAGCTGGCCAAAGGCTGCTATTTCCCGCTGTCCGTATACGCCATGAACCTTGAAGGCAAAGTGGTTGAGGAAAGCGGCCTCGGCAAATACATCGGCGAGCCTGACCGCCTTTGCCTGCCGGTTGCCGGCTCGCTGCGCCCCTGCGCCAGCCAGCCGGAAAAGCATGCGCAGCTGTACCTCACCATGAAGGCGGAAGACGGCTCGGACTGCATTCATGAGCCGCGGAATATCCTGAAGCGGCTGCAGCTCAGCTTGAATCAGATGGGCTATTTCCCGATGATGGCCGGTGAGATTGAGTTTTACCTTTACCCGCAGCAGGCCAATCATGGGCAGGACGCGCACGCCATGCAGTGCTTTGATGTCGACCGGCCGGATCAGTATCAGGCCGTTTTAGAGCGCATAGAAAGCGAAGCGAAAAAGCAGCAGATCGCCCTGACGGCAATTGTCGCGGAAAGCTCGGCCAATCAGTTTGAAATCAACATCCAGCACAGCTGCAGCCTGCTCCAGCTCTGCGATGACATTCTGGCAATGAAAAGAATCGTGAAGCAGATTGCCGCCATGCACGGCTTAAGCGCCTGCTTTATGGCCAAGCCCAGCATGGCGGCCGCAGGCAGCGGCCTGCACTTCCATATGAGCCTGCTGGACCACCGCCAGCTCAATCTTTTCGGCATTCAGAACAACGACTTTCCCAATTCTTTAATGTACCGCGTGATTGCCGGCCTGATTGACCTGCTGCCCGCGTCCATGGCGGTGCTGGCCCCGAACATCAACTCATTCCGGCGCTTTCAGTTTGGCCAGCATGTGCCGCTGGAAGCCAGCTGGGGCATCAACAACCGCAACGCCGCCATCCGGCTGCCCTGCTCAGACCCGGAAAACCACCGCCTGGAATACCGCGTTGCCGGCGCGGACGCCAATCCCTACCTGTGCATCAGCGTGATTCTGGCCGGCGTGCTGCATGGCCTGACCCATCTGCTGAAGCTGCCGAAGGCCGTGCATGCGCTGAAGCCGGATGATCCGCGCGTTCTGCTGCCGGACAGCCAGCCCGAAGCGCTGCGCCTGTTTCAGCAGCATCCAGTGCTCAAGCAGTATTTAGGCCAGGACTTTGTGCAGCTGTGGGCCGCCTGCAAAAAGCAGGAGCATCAGTCGGTTTTAAATAAAATCACCGATTCAGAGCTGAAATGGGGGCTGTAAGCCGGCAGTGCCTTGGCGCGTTGCTCAGAACGCAGCGCGCCCATTCAGGGGCGGATTTCTTTCAGCTCGCGGCGGATAAAGTGCTGAATCATTTCCCGGTAGATGCTTTCGACTAAATCCGGATCTGTGCTGTGTTCAACAGCAGCAGCCCGCACTTTTTTAATCACTTCTTCAACCCGCTCCGGCGCCTGCACATCCTGCGCCGTGCGCTTAAAGCGCGCGGCCTGATCGACATAAAACTGGCGCGCAGCGATCAGCTCTATCAGGGCGCCGTCAATGGCGTCAATCTGCGCGCGGGCCTGCGGCAGGGATTCAATCTTTTCTTTCTTCATTGGCTCTGGATTCACTTTCAGCAGTATTTTCAGTCTTGTACCTCTCTTCTAACACATTACTGAAAATACTTTCAATCATCCAAACGCGGTATAGGCTGTTGAATACATAGCTTTGGCCGTCAATGCGCAGCTCCAGCACCGGAAAGTCCGGCTGCGACTTCATTTCACAGTGCATGTCATTTTCTTTCAGCTGCGCCTGAAAATCTTCTGAGGTCAGCGCGCCAAGCGCCAGCTCATGCTGCAGCTGCTGAAAATGCGCCTTGCAGGACAAGTCCCTGCCTCTGGTCCAAACTGCCTGCAGAATCTGATACATGGCCTCAATGCGCTGCTCTTCCGGCGCACTGTAGTACAGTTCAGCCATCTTCAGCGTGGCGGCTTCGGTCGGGCGGCAAAACGGGGTAAAGGCCACATCGGTGCGCTTGGACAGGCGGGCGGCCAGGCTCCAGTCAAACAGGTCGCGGCCATGGTAGCTGAGCGGATAGACTTTCAGCTGAATGTTGTAAAAATCGGCCAGCTCTTCCTTAATATAGGCCAGCAGCAGCCAGGAAACCGGGTCTTCCAGGGCAATATATAAATCCAGCTCCGGATCTAAGGCCTGAATTTCATTCAGCTCTTCCGCATCGCTGATCAGGTGCTCGCGCCATTCAATATGATTGATCAGGAAAATCGGATTGCCGGTCAGCAGCTTCTGCTGCTTGAGGCGCCGGGTCAGGCGCAGCAGGTCATCTACGGCATGGTATTTGCGTTCGCCGAATTCAAAATAGCTGGCCAGCAGCGGCGCGTCATTGAAAATCCGCTCCGGGAAATGCTGCGGCTGATGGTGGCGGCTGGCCATCGCATGCAGGGTGCGCAATTTTCCATACTGCTTTTGCCACAGCATATGGAACACGTCTTCCAGCAGGTACAGAAAGTCCTGCCCGCGCAGCGGCGTATTGCGCAGAATGGTTTCAGCCTGCTGCAGCGCCTGCTGCGACGGCTGCTCCGGCGCGTCATGAAAGCTGAAGCGGTGCTGCCGGGCCAGAATTTTGGCGTCATTCAGGCAGTACTGCTGCCATTCGGCGGCGGACATATGATTGGGCGGTTCGGCGCTCTGGCTGGAAATCACCACCCGCAGCGGCTTCAGCTCCGCGCTGAGGATATCTTCCAGCTGCGGCAGCTGCTGCGCGGCCAGATAGCTGTAAACATCGTCTAGGCGCAGGTGGATGCTCAGGCCCTTGTCCGTGGGCAGCACCGCTTGACGAGCCGGCTTCCGGTAAAACCAGCTCGACCGGATCGGATCAAACCAGCGGCGCAACAGTGACATGAGATCAGCCTCGAAAAAATAAATCCTTGCAGTACTGCAAGGGTTTATAGCAATTTGTTGGGGAATGATCAATTATACATCTAAATTCAGATCCGTAACCGCTCCTTTCTCAGCCCCTGAGGTCAATTTTGCGAACTTCGCCAAAGCGCCATGGCGGTAATTCGGCTGGGGCTTGACCCAGGCGGCCTTGCGCGCGGCGATTTCATCCTCAGAAATATGCCAGGTCATTTCGCGGGTTTCGGCATTAATGGAAATTTTATCGCCGTTTTGCACCAGGCCGATTGGCCCGCCTTCATAAGCTTCCGGCGTGACATGGCCAATCACAAAGCCATGGCTGCCGCCGGAAAAGCGCCCATCGGTCAGCAGGGCCACCGATTGGCCTAAGCCCTTGCCGATAATCGCCGAGGTCGGCTTGAGCATTTCCGGCATGCCCGGCCCGCCTTTCGGCCCGACCCCGCGGATCACCACCACTTCGCCTTCCTGCACTTCGCCGTCCAGAATGCCGCGCATCGCGCCCTGCTCGCCTTCAAACACCCGCGCCGGCCCTGCAAAATACAGGCCTTCTTTGCCGGTAATTTTCGCCACCGCGCCGGTCGGCGACAGGTTGCCTTTCAGCACCACCAGGTGCGAGTCTTTTTTAATCGGCGCATCAAAGGGCAGAATAATCTGCTGGCCGGCGGGATAATCCTGCACATCCGCCAGATTTTCCGCCAGAGTCTTGCCGGTCACGGTCAGACAGGAGCCGTCCAGCATGCCGGCGTTCAGCATGCGCTTCATTAAAGGCTGAATGCCGCCGATGGCGATCAGTTCCGACATCAGGTATTTGCCCGACGGGCGCACATCCGCCAGCACAGGAATGTCCTTGCCGACGCGCTCAAAGTCATCCAGGCTCAGCGCAACGCCTGCAGTATGCGCCATGGCAATCAGGTGCAGCACGCCATTGGTGGAGCCGCCCAGCGCAATCAAGACTTTAATTGAGTTTTCAAAGGCGGCTTTGGTCATGATATCGCGCGGCTTAATGTCCAGGCGCAGCAGGTTCATCACCGCTTCGCCGGCGCGCCGGCAGTCGGCTATTTTATCTTCAGACACCGCTTCCTGCGCGGATGAGCCCGGCAGGCTCATGCCCAGGGCTTCAATGGCGGAAGCCATCGAGTTTGCGGTATACATGCCGCCGCAGGAGCCCGGCCCCGGCAGCGCCACTTCTTCAATATGCTTGACCTGAATGGCATTGATTTCGCCTTTGGCGTGCTGGCCGACTGCTTCAAACACCGAAATCATGTCGGTATGGCCCTCGCCCGGCTGAATGGTGCCGCCGTAGATGAAAAGGCCCGGGCGGTTCAGGCGCGCCAGGCCCATAATGCAGCCCGGCATATTCTTGTCGCAGCCGCCAATCGCGATGACGCCGTCATAGGCCTGGCAGCCAACCACCGCCTCAATGGAATCGGCGATGATTTCCCGGCTCAGCAGGGAATATTTCATGCCTTCAGTGCCGTTGGAAATGCCGTCTGAAATGGTGATGGTATTGAAAATAATGCCTTTGCCGCCGGCCGCATTGACGCCGCCTTCGGCTTCGCGCGCCAAGCCGCCTATATGCATATTGCACGGCGTGACATTAGCCCAGGTCGATGCAATGCCGATAAACGGGCGGGTAAAATCATCATCCTGAAAGCCTGTGGCGCGCATCATGGAGCGCGCCGGCGCATTTTCAATGCCTTCATAGACCGGTACTGAATGTTCGCGGAGATTGTCTTTGCTCATGATTCTTCCTTGGCAATGGCTGGCTTGAACGGCAGCCTTGGGCAATTTATTCTGGATTTATTGTATAGAAAGCAGGCGCGGTGTAAAAGGAATAAGCGCGCTGCGCTTTTTTGCAAAAATGGAACAAAAAAGCAGGCTTGGGCGCCTGCTTTTCTATATCGGACAGCATTACAGCGTATGCTGATCCTTCACGTCTTCCAGCACGTCATCCAGGTCTTCCGGGTTTTTCATCAGGTGCAGAATGGACAGCGCCAGCCCGCCCCACAGAAACAGCATGGAAATAATCATCATCACAATTGCGGAAGTATTCATCTTAACGCTCCTCGCGGTCTTTCATTTTGCTGAGTACGACTGCAACGACAGCACAGAAAATCACGCTGCCCCATCCAAAGATGCCTTGCAGGCTCATGCTGTAAGTATCGTAACCGTTTTTCACCAAGTTAAATACTGTCATGCTTAAAGTCGTCAATAAGATCAGGGAAGTGATTACAGTTAAAGTGAAATCCCAGCCTTTGCCTAATTGAATGGTCGAGATGCGGTTCACATGATCACGAAGTTCAATTAATGCAGAACGCTTAAACCAGGCCACACTGATAATCGACAGCAATGCGCCGCCGATAATCCCGATGTTATTGATAAAGTGATCCACAATATCAACCAGTTTAATCGCATTCACGCTTGAGAACAGAATCACTGAAACCAGCGCGCTGCCGCCGCCAATAATGGTTACAGCTTTCTTGCGGCTCCATTTCAGCTTATCCTGCATCGCAGCAATCGGCACTTCCAGGATGCTCACCATGGAAGAAATGCCGGCGACAAACAGCGAAGAGAAGAACAGCAGGCCGAATAAATCTGCGCCAGCACCCAAGCTTGAAATGATTTTTGGAAAGGCGATAAATGCCAGGCCAATACCGCCGCTGACAACGTCTTGCACTTCTTTGCCTGCGGCATGCGCCATAAAGCCTAATGCTGCGAAAATCCCAATACCCGCTAAAATTTCCGTTGAAGCATTGGCAAAACCAACGATCAAGCCAGAACCTGTCAGGTTGGTTTTCGGCTTTAAGTAAGAGGAATACGTCACCATGATCCCGAAACCGACAGAAAGCGAGAAGAAAGTGTGGCCATAAGCGGCTAGCCACACTTTATAGTCCATCATCGCAGACCAGTTTGGGGTAAAGAATGCATTTAAGCCTTCGGCCGCACCGGGTAAACGCAATGATTGAATCACCAAAACCGTGAACAGGACGAATAATAGAGGCATGAAAATCTTGTTGGATAATTCAACGCCTTTTTTAACCCCGCCAAACAGAATAATTAAGGTCAGTGCCCAAATCCCGACGATTGGCCAAAATAAATGGCTGACAAACTGAAAGTCGAAACCGGATGCTTTCGAAGTCTGTAAATAAGTATTGAAGAAGAAACTTTCCGGGTCACTGCCCCACGCCTGGCCAATTGAGAAGTAAATATAGCTTCCTGCCCAGGTGAGAACGCTGGCATAGTACAGGCCAATAATGATGCAGACACAGACTTGCCACCAGCCCAGCGTTTCACCGCCTTTAAACAAAGCGCGGTACGCTTTGGGAGGAGAGCCCGTACTGCGGTGCCCTGTCGCATAATCTAAAAATAATAAGGGTAAGCCAGCCGTAATCAGCGCAAGTAAATACGGAATAAGAAACGCGCCGCCGCCATTTTCATAAGCAACATAAGGAAAACGCCAAATATTGCCTAAGCCTACAGCCGAACCAACGGCTGCAATAATAAAACCAGATCGTGACGTCCAGTTTTCACGAGTATCTGTCATAAAACACCTAAACCTTAGGCGTCTTTTTATGCCGCTTGTTGTATGGCTTATATCGCAGGCAGAAAAAGCGCCATTCAAAAAATAATTTTTGTGTTTGAAGCTAGAGTTCACCTTTTGGGTGCAGTGTTCTAATTTGCAAACAGGCAAAGCGCATAAAATCTTGCTTAAAGGCTTTTATGGCGCAGTACCCTTTGTATGGTTCAACAATACTGGCTTTTCCGCATTTTTTCTGTAAGTTCTGGATGAAAGATGCTGTTTCGCAATTTGTTTTGCACTCGACTGTTCAAATAAACAGCGCAGATGTGCAAAAATACAGCTGCGTTCAGGCCTTAGCGCTTCAGCCGGTAATGCCCGGTAATTGCATACTGATGCAGGATATTCTCCTCGCGCGCGCCCTGCCCGATATTGTGGATAATCAGCGGGGTCTGATTGAAGGATTTGCGGTCTGAAACAATGCCGATATGCGCCAGGCCGCGTCCCAGATCCCAGGTGACAATATCTCCGGGCGCATAGCGCTGATCCTGCACGGCATAGCCTTGGCGCTGCAAGTAAGCCTGAATATTCGGCACGCGCCGGTGATCAATATTTCTGTCCGGCCCTTTCAGGCCCCATTTTTGCGGGTAGCGCTTAAAGCTGGCGCGCATGTCTTCATGAATGCCCTGCTGCAGATCCATGCCCTGATGGCGCAGCGCCCGGATCACCACATCGGTGCAGACGCCTTTCAGCAGCGGCACATCACCCATCGGATAGCGCAGCGCGCTGTACGCCGGGTCGTAATATAAGGTTTTTCCTATCTGGCTCCGCGCATCCTTCACCAGCTGCGCTGGATTCAGCGCCCAGCTGGCCGGCGCTATGAGCAGCAGCAGCGTGAACAGTTTGGCTTTTATTCTCATCTCTTATAACCTTCATCTTAAACAATATTTTTTAATTCAAAGCGGTAAAACCGGCAGCCTATTCCGCATCGGTTTTTTACGCAAGCATCCATGCAATTCAGGCGCTTTCACTATATGATGCACTAAACAGCATATCCGTTCTCTGTCCGCAGACAGGAACTTATTTTCAAATAATAAATCATCAGACGGGAAGCCTTATGAAAGCTTTAAATTTACTGTGTGCATTGATCGGCCTGGCTGCAGTCAATACTGCCCATGCCGATCTGATCGGGCTGAAAGGCAGTGTTGACTTCTGGAGCTACAGCGCAGATCTGAGCCATCCGAATGCTGCCCAGCCCAAATCTCAGCTGGAAGATGACCATGGCCTGTCATTTTCAGCTGCGTTTGAGCACCCTGTGCCTCTTGTGCCGAATGTCAAAATCAAGCATATCAGCCTGCAAGCGGACAGCGATGAAAGCGCTTCAGGAACGCCGCGCAATCAGCTTGACCTCAACTCTTCCGACTTTATCCTGTATTACGAACTCTTGGACAACATCATCAATGCCGATGCCGGCTTGGGCCTGAAGCGCCTGGAAGGCGATATCCGCCATAACTATGCAGCGGCGCAGGACGTCAGCGCCAGCCTGCCCATGCTGTACGCGCAGGCAGGCGTCAAGCTGCCCTTCAGCGGCCTGAGCGCCACTGCTGAAATCAGCGTTGCCGGCTTAGATGATGAACGCGTAACCGATGCCCAGGCCGAACTGAAATACAATTTCATAGATTCGGCTTTAGTCGATGCCGGCGCGAAGCTGGGTTACCGCATTCTGGATATCCAGCTGGAACAGGACAGCAGCCGGGAAGCCAGCCTGAAGTTCAAAGGCCCTTATCTGGGGATAGAAGCGCATTTCTGATTCTGCGCTGTGCGGAATCGCTGACAGAACTTGCGGCTAAGCGGCGCTGTACAGGCCGGCCAAAGCGCCTTATATTTAAACCGCAGCGGGACAGGACGTCTCAGAACAAGAGAGTAAAAACAATAAAATTAAAGCCGGCAGGATGCCGAGGCAGAGCAGGAGCGCCGCCCTTAACTGATACGGAAAAGCCCCGGCAGGATGCCGGGGCTTTTTTATGCCCGCATGCATCCGCAGGCCGCGGCTGAAAAAAAGCTCATGCAGAATGAATGCCGGCCGCTTCAGATGCGCAGCAAGGAACGCATCTTGCGGCGCCGCACTCTCACCGTACAGCCGCTTCGCTTTCCGCACGCCATTTTGCATGCCACTGCGCTGCAAATGGCGCTCCCGGGTATCGAAAATATTCTGGATTAAAAAAAGAAAAAGCCAGCCAATTGCTTAACTGGCTGGCATTCCTGCGTCTGGGCTTCTCAGCGCCCAGCAGCTTTAATCCGCTGTAAGAACACTGTTTAATGCTTTTCTTTCTGCAGCCGGCTCAGCTTCTTTCTTCTTCACTTGGATAAAGAAAATGGCAATGGCGCCAATAATGCCTGGAATGGCGACAGCAATAAAGTTCCATTTATGCGGCAGCTCCATGCCCAAAAGCAGGCCAATCACGATTGGGCCTACAATCGCCCCTGTGCGGCCCACAGCTGATGCCCAGCCAATGCCTGTTGAACGGACTGCAACCGGATAATACTGCGCGACATAGCTGTAAAGTAAAATGCTGCAGCCGATTGAAGATGCGCCCGCCAGGCTTACCAGCAAATAAATCACAGGCTGCGGAGAATTGAAGCCTAATCCAACCAAAGACAGTATGCCTACTGTCAGCATGCTGATTAGAACCGGCTTAAAATCAAAGCGGTCAGCCAAAACTCCGCCGCTGATTGTGCCAATGACGGCCCCGATATTCAATGCCAGCAGGAACATCAGGCTGCTGCCTAAGGAATAGCCTGCGGCCATCATCAGTTTCGGCAGCCAGCTGCCCAATGCATACAGCATGAGCAGGCACATAAAGAACGCAAGCCAAAACAGCAATGTTCCTGCAGTGCGTTTTTCACTGAACAAAGCCTTTACTGAAGCAGTGCTTGCCTGGTCAGTTGAAGATAATACCAATTGCGTATCTGCCGAAACTTGCGATGCTGGCTCAACCTTCTGTAAAAAATAGCGCGCCTGATCCTGCTTATTGACTTTGACTAAATAGATTAGAGACTCCGGCAGGAATTTCCAAAACAATGGCACAAACAGCAAAGGAATAACCGCGATATAGAACATAATCTGCCAGCCATAATCCGCTGTAAACCATGAGCCGCACAAAGCCGCCATAATCCCGCCCATGGCATAGCCGCTGAACATGGTGGTTACCAAGGTGCTGCGCAGGCGCTGCGGCGCATATTCTGAAGTTAAAGCCACCAAATTGGGCAATACACCGCCGATACCCAGGCCGGCAACAAAGCGCAGCATTCCAAATTCTGTTGGATTGGATGCAAATCCGCCTAAAAAAGTAAACAGGCTGAACAATGAAACGCAAATTAAAATAACTTTTTTGCGGCCGATTTTATCTGCCAGCATGCCAAAGCTCATTGCGCCGAACATCATGCCGGCTAAGGCCGTACTTGCCAGCATGCCTGCCTGCACCGCGCTCATGCCCCACTCTTTCATCAGCAATGGCAGCACAACCCCATTAATTGCCAAATCATAGCCGTCAAATAAAACAATAAACAGACACCAAAACACCAGCTTCATATGAAACGGCTTAAATTTGGCTTGATCCACCACAGCATTTACATTCATTGTTTGTACTGTCATTTTATACCCACCTCCAATTGTGAGACTTATTCTGAGCTTTGCTCTCAACATACAATGCGTTTTTGCCGTTAAATTGTCCAAAATTACAAAGGTATGGAATGATACCTTTTAGATATGCAGCGCAGGTTTGGTAATAAAATGTCAGAAAAAGCTATAGAAAGCGGAAATATTTGCTTAATCATTAAATGATGAACCAAGGGTCCAGTTTTTATTTTTAATAAAAATCAATATCTTATAAAATGCAACTCAGCAATCAGACAATAGATGATTTGATATAAAAATTGTCAGATTTTAACTTTAACTTTATTCCCAATCCTGAGGATATGCGCTTTTAGTCGAAGCTGGACGCCGGCGGATGCCCTGCCGCAGCATTGGCTTATAAGCCTATATATGGCCTTACCTGCTGAAGCAGGCCTCTCAGGCAATTAAATCAGCGGATGCATGAGAGCAGGCTGAGCGCTTTTCCCAGCCTTTTTTCTATTTTCACCCGGCTATTCCTGTTGAGCTTTCTTATTTTTCTGCATAAA
>NZ_JAVXCI010000002.1:0-68222 GCF_036659555.1 Acinetobacter sp. | reverse complement strand
CCAAAGAGATCCGTTCTTTAGGTATCAACATTGAACTGAAAAATGGTGACTAAGTAACCATTAATCCCCCCAACCCCCTTTGAAAAGGGGGAGTTCCGACACTAAATAAGTTGGAGCTTCCCTCCTTAGTAAAGGAGGGATTGAGGGAGGATTGTTCAGTTAAAAAACAATATTTGTGACCCAGTCGAGTGAGCTTTACTCCTCGACACACGGAGAAAAAAATTGAAAGACTTGCTCGATATCATGCGCAAAAAGACGGACTCAGACGGTCATGCTCCAGTAGAGTTTGACCGCATCCGTATTGGTCTTGCGTCGCCAGAAATGATTAAGTCATGGTCTCACGGCGAAGTGAAAAAGCCTGAGACAATCAACTACCGCACGTTCAAGCCTGAACGCGACGGCTTATTCTGCGCCAAAATCTTTGGCCCGGTAAAAGATTACGAATGCTTGTGCGGTAAATACAAGCGCATGAAATACAAAGGCGTCATTTGTGAAAAATGCGGCGTCGAAGTCACCACGGCGAAAGTCCGCCGCGAGCGCATGGGCCACATTGAGCTGGCTTCTCCAGTCGCGCACATCTGGTTCCTGAAATCCTTGCCTAGCCGCATCGGCCTGCTGCTGGACATGACATTGCGCGATATCGAACGCGTGCTGTATTTCGAATCTTATGTGGTTACTGACCCGGGCATGACGCCGTTCGAAAAATACCAGCTTCTGAACGATGAAGAATACTTCAATGCCTTGGAAGAGCATGGCGATGAATTCACAGCGAAAATGGGCGCGGAAGCGGTTCAGGACCTGCTGAAAGACATCGACCTTGAAGCTGAAATTTCCCGCCTGCGCGAAGAAATTCCAATAACAACGTCAGAAACCAAGCTGAAAAAAGCCTCTAAGCGCCTGAAGCTGATGGAAGCATTTAAGGATTCGAACAACAAGCCGGAATGGATGGTGATGAATGTACTTCCAGTACTTCCGCCAGATCTCCGTCCGCTGGTTCCGCTTGAAGGCGGCCGTTTCGCGACGTCTGACCTGAACGACCTTTACCGCCGCGTAATCAACCGCAACAACCGCTTGAAGCGCCTGCTTGACCTGGCTGCGCCGGACATCATCGTGCGCAACGAAAAGCGCATGCTGCAAGAGTCTGTTGATGCATTGCTGGACAACGGCCGCCGCGGCCGCGCGATTACCGGTTCGAACAAGCGTCCATTGAAATCTTTGGCCGACATGATCAAAGGTAAGCAGGGCCGTTTCCGTCAGAACTTGCTCGGTAAGCGTGTTGACTATTCAGGCCGTTCGGTGATTACCGTTGGTCCGAACCTGCGCCTGCACCAGTGCGGCCTGCCGAAGAAAATGGCGCTTGAACTGTTCAAGCCGTTCATCTTCGCGAAACTGCAGGCTTCAGGCCAGGCAACCACCATTAAAGCTGCCAAGAAAATGGTTGAGCGCGAAACCCCTGAAGTTTGGGACGTTCTTGCTCACGTGATCCGCCAGCATCCAATCATGCTGAACCGTGCGCCTACACTTCACCGTTTGGGCCTGCAGGCATTTGAACCGACCCTGATTGAAGGCAAGGCGATCCGCCTGCACCCGTTAGTCTGCGCCGCGTTCAACGCCGACTTTGACGGTGACCAAATGGCGGTGCACGTTCCATTGACGCTTGAAGCGCAATTGGAAGCCCGCGCGCTGATGATGTCGACCAACAACATCCTGTCGCCTGCCAACGGCGAGCCGATCATCGTGCCGTCTCAGGACGTGGTCTTGGGCCTGTATTACATCACCCGTGATGCGATCAATGCCAAAGGCGAAGGCATGGTGTTTGCCGATACGCATGAAGTCAACCGCGCACTGGCGACCGGTCAGGTAGACTTGCACGCCCGCGTAAAAGCGCGTGTGCACCAGACCGTGATTGATGAAAATGGCAACCGCGAACAGCAGACGATTGTTGTAGACACAACGCCGGGCCGCTGCCTGCTGTGGGAAGTTGTTCCTGAAGGCATGGACTTCCAGCAAATCAACGTAGAGATGACCAAAAAGAACATCTCTAAGCTGATCAACTCCTGCTACCGTAAATTGGGCCTGAAAGATACCGTTATCTTCGCTGACCAATTGATGTACCTAGGCTTCCGCCAAGCGACGCGCTCAGGCGTATCGGTGGGCATGGAAGACATGCTGATTCCGCCGACTAAGCAGGTCATTATTGACAAAGCTGAAACTGAAGTCCGCGAAATCGAGCAGCAGTTTGAGCAGGGCTTTGTGACTGCCGGCGAACGCTACAACAAAGTGGTCGATATCTGGGCGCGCACCAACGACCAGGTTGCGAAAGCGATGATGGACAACCTGTCATTCACTACTGTGAAAAACAAGCAGGGTGAAGACGAGAAGCAGAAATCATTCAACTCGATTTACATGATGTCTGACTCCGGCGCCCGTGGTTCGGCAGCTCAGATCCGTCAGCTGGCGGGTATGCGCGGCCTGATGGCGAAACCGGACGGTTCGATCATTGAAACCCCGATTAAAGCCAACTTCCGTGAAGGCTTGACGGTACTTCAGTACTTCATTTCAACACACGGCGCGCGTAAAGGCTTGGCCGATACAGCGCTGAAAACAGCGAACTCCGGTTACCTGACCCGCCGTCTGGTAGATGTTGCGCAGGACTTGGTGATTACTGAGCCTGACTGCGGCACTTTGGGCGGTCTGGTAATGACGCCGTTCATTCAGGGCGGCGACGTTATCGAGAACTTAGGTACTCGAGTTCTGGGCCGTGTTGTTGCTGAAGATGTGAAGAAAGCCGGTTCTGACGAAGTTCTGCTGCCGCGCAATACTTTAATTGATGAAAAACTGGCTGCCTTCCTTGAAGAAGCCGGCGTCGATGAAGTTAAAGTGCGTTCAGTCGTTTCCTGTGAATCGACTTTCGGCGTGTGCGCGAAATGCTACGGCCGTGACCTTGCGCGCGGCCATCTGGTGAACCCGGGTGAATCTGTCGGCGTTATGGCGGCTCAGTCAATCGGTGAGCCGGGTACGCAGTTAACCATGCGTACATTCCACGTCGGCGGCGCAGCCAGCCGAACTTCTGCAGCCAACAGCGTGCAGGTCCGCAACAAAGGTACCGTGCGTTTCCACAATGTGAAAACCGTACAGCATGCCAAAGGCCACCTGGTATCGACTTCACGTTCAGGTGAAATCGGCATCGCGGATGATTTAGGCCGTGAACGCGAGCGCTATAAACTGCCTTACGGCGCGTCAATCTTGCTGAAGGATGGCCAGTCTGTAGAAGCCGGCGGCATTGTCGCGACTTGGGATCCGCATACGCATCCATTGGTGACGGAAGTTGCCGGTAAAGTGCGTTTCAGCCAAATCGCTGACGGCGTAACCGTAACATCGAAAACTGATGATGCGACGGGCATGACCACCATCGAAATCCTGCCGGTGACTTCGCGTCCTGCGTCAGGCAAAGATTTGCGTCCAGCGGTGGTACTGGATACGACCGATGGCGGCGAACAGTTCTACTTCCTGCCGCAGAATACGATTCTTTCCGTCCGTGACGGCGAAACGATTGGTGTCGGTGACGTTATCGGCCGTGTGCCTCAAGAAACTTCACGTACCCGCGACATTACCGGCGGTCTGCCGCGCGTAGCGGACTTGTTTGAAGCGCGCAAGCCGAAAGAGCATGCGATTCTTGCTGAAGTTTCCGGTGTTGTAAGCTTCGGTAAAGAAACCAAAGGCAAAAACCGTCTGGTGATTACGCCGGATGACGGTTCTGAGATCTACGAAGAGCTGATTCCGAAATGGCGCACCATGAACGTGTTCGAAGGCGAGCATGTGAACCGCGGTGAAACTGTTTCTGACGGTCCGCAGAACCCGCACGACATCCTGCGCCTGAAAGGCGAAGTGGCGCTGACCAACTACATCGTGAACGAAGTTCAGGACGTATACCGTCTGCAAGGCGTGAAAATCAACGACAAGCATATTGAAGTCATCGTGCGTCAAATGCTGCGTAAAGTTGACATTACTGACGGCGGCGATACCAGCTTCATCAAGGGTGAACAGGTGGATTACATCCGCATGGTTCAGGAAAACCAGGCTGTGCTTGCGCAGAACAAGTTCCCTGCCAAGTATGAACGCCAATTGATGGGTATCACCAAAGCGTCGCTTTCTACCGACTCGTTCATCTCTGCTGCATCGTTCCAGGAAACAACCCGCGTGTTGACTGAAGCGGCTGTAACAGGCAAAGAAGATGACCTGCGCGGCCTGAAAGAAAACGTGGTTGTGGGCCGCCTGATCCCAGCGGGTACAGGCTTGGCTTACCATCTGGAGCGCCGCCGCCAGGAATCGGAAGCTGCCGAGCTTGAGCTTCACAATGACTTCTCTGATGTGGATCAGGCTTTAAGCCAGGCCTTCAGTCAGGAATTCAACAGCGGCTTATAAGCTTTGAGCTGAATTAAGAAAGGCGCCTGCGGGCGCCTTTTTTTATAATATACTTAAGTGAAATAAAATTTGCATTAGGAAATAGCTTTGAACATTAAAGAAAATAAGTTGCTAAGTTCTCTTTTAAATGAGGTGCAACTAAATATATCAGAAGACAATAATTATAAAATTGATAAAAACGTATTAAAAAAAATTAGTGAATTAAGTGAGCAGTCAAATAATATATTTTGGCATGATGTTGCTATAGATTATATGAAAGTAAAAAACATAAAATATATTGAGTGCTTGGAAAAGATTATTAATTTAAATGATACATCATATATGAGTGCATGTCGTATTTTAGGTAGAAAATATTTAGAGGATGGGGATTTAAATAAAGCCTTTGATATTTTAAATTCTGTAATTAATGTTGATGAAGAAATTTATTTTAATGCACGTATTGATTTAGCAATTGTTCTAGAAAAGCAGGGAAATCCTGAAGGTGCAATAAAAACTTACAGTGATATCATAAAGCAGACTAATAAAAATGATGAGGAGTATGCAAAAGCACAACAAAATTTAGCTGGCTTATATATGAAGAGAAAAATGTATGAGCAAGCAGAACAATGTTTAAATAAAATTTTATCCAAACATGGAATTTGCTATGCGGATGCACAATTTGGTTTGGGTATAATTTATAGTTTTAGAGGGGACGATATTAAAGCTTTAATATTTTATCAAAATGTGGATAAAATATATTTAGAAACATACTCTAAAGCTAAGTTTAATGAAGGAAATATCTATCATGGATTAAATGAATATGCTTTAGCAAAAAGTTCTTATATGGAAATTTTGGAAAGTGAGCATGATCTATATTCAAAAGCTAGGTATTTAATAGGCAGTATTTATTTAAGAGAAGGAAAAATAGGAGAAGCATCTGAATTCTGGAAACAGATTTCTAGAGATACAGAGGTCTACTCAGGCTTTGGATATCAAATAAAACACACCCTGGATGTAAATCGTATTGTTGATCAAGCACACCAGGATTCATACTTGTATATTTTAAACAGAGTACAAGAAACTTTAAAATATTTAATTATTACGTCCGATATTGAATCAGATATTGCACATTATACCAATATAACAGTGTCTAAGTTATTACTTTCAACAGATGAAAAAAGTGAGGGTGCTAGACTTAAATCTCCATTACGTTTAAATACCATTGATTTGATGAATGATCCTGAAGAAGGTTTATTATTAAATAAATTATTATATCTGGATGAAAAAATTTCTACTCCAGATTTAGCTTTTATTAGCTGTTTTACCTTGCATCATGATTCATTGAATCAATTTCGCCTTTATGGTAAAGAAAGTCAGCAAGAGGCAACTGGTCTAAGTTTAGTACTCTCAAAAGAATTTTTTGCGAAAGAACATAATATTCTGAATATGCTTAGTAGACTCGATTCTCGAAAATCAGCCATAGCAGAACAGCAAGAAGTAAATCAGAATGCAAAAAAGTGTGATAAAAAAGAACTTTCAAAAAGGTCATTATTTCGGTGTATCTATTTAGACCCGGCTTCAGGCTTAATTAAAGTCGCGCAGCGTGAAGAATGGAGTTTTCATCGAGAGCATAAAGCTGAAAATAAAAAACATATTCTTGAACCAAATCCTGAAGCAAAAAAATTATGGAAAGAATATCAGGAGGAAATTTCTAAAATTGAATTTGAAGTGAGCAAAGGCTTAATAGCACTTATAGATCAAATAAAAATGTTAAATCAATCTAAGCTAAATCCTGATGAGCAAAAATTATTAGCCGAAATCATTTTACCTTTACGCTATTTAATTAAGCATATGGCATTTAAAGAAGAACAAGAGTGCCGAATGATTTACGTGACTCAAATGGATAATGAATTAATTCAATATGATGAGAAAATTAATCGTATTTATATCGATTATGAACCATCAATTATGGAGCATTTAAAAAAGATATATCTTGCGCCTAAAGCTTCAGGTGAAAAAATGGTTTTTGAATATTTGTGTTCTCGTGGGAAAGAAGTAAGAAAAGGCAAAGCTTCTGTAAAAGTTAAAATTTCTCAAAACCCGTTTCGATAAATTTGTTTAAGCAGGCGCCTGCGGGCGCCTTTTTTATGCAAAAAAATCCAGGGGAATAATGAAAATTACCGCTTTATTCCGCTGAAAAAATCGCCTATATTAGAAAAATAACAATTGAATTTATTCACTTTCTTTTAAATAAAATAATAGGGCATGAAATGAAATCTATCCGTACATTATTGGCATTTTCAACTTTATCCGCTGCTGCCGGCGCATTTGCGGCGCCAATGCCGAATAGCATTGTGATTGATGATAAAGCGGTTGTGCCGGTGCTGAAAACCGAAGTGATCCGCAAAGTCCAAGGGCAGGCGCCTGTGCGGACGGTTGAAGCAACCGTTTTTGAAGTGTCGAATAAAGGCAAGGACATTGTGGCGCGGGAAATCCAGCTGCAGGACAATCAGGGCCAGTTTTCAGACAAGCCGCTGTCCATTCCCGTGCTGAAGCAGGGCAGCGTGATTGTGCCGACCTCTAAAATTGAATTGAATAAAACACTGAAGCAGGATGGGCAGATTATCTCTCAAAGCAAAAAACTGGATGCAGAGGGCATGGAGTTTAAAAAAGGCCAGGAGCCGGTAAAGCGCACGCTGCAGCTGGATCAGGCTAAAGCGCCTGAAAGCGGCGTCAAGCTGTCGCATGCGGTATTGACGGAAAACGGCGCGGTGAGCAAAGATATTGTGGTGCTCAGCGAAGAGGAATAAGCCGCTGCGGATGCGCAGAAAGCCCTGGCCAGCGCCGGGGCTTTTTTACAAATCACTGCAAATTTGGCCTGAGACGTAACATTCGCTTGGATTTAGTTTCATATTATGGAGCTAAGCTCTAGCTTATCGGAAAGGAAAGGGGAATGGCCATGAACATGAAAAAATTATGCTGCGCAATGGCCGCGGTTGCCCTGTCGGCGGCGCTGCTGGCAGGCTGTGAAAGCATGTCGGCGAATGAACAGCGCATTGGCGCTGCTGCGCTTGGCGGCGCGATTGGCGGCGGCGTGGGCAGCAAGGTCGGCGGTACAGCAGGCGCAGCCATTGGCGGCGGTGCAGGCGCTGCGGTCGGCAGTAAAACCCAGAATGGCTCAAACCGCAACGCAACTTACAGCGGCGTCGGCGGCGCGATCGGCTCGGCGGTCGGCAAAAGCGTCTTAGGCGGCAATGCCGGCGCAGCCATCGGCGGCGCGATTGGCGGCGGCGCGGGCGCTGCCATTGAGCAGAAACGCTGATTCCTGCAGCAAGAACCGAGCGCCTGCCTGTCAGGCGCTTTTTTATGGCCGGCACTTTGCTCGCGGGGCGCAGCCTGAATTTTAAGGCCGCCGGAATGGCCATGATTTTCTGATCAGGGGCAATTGCTTTTTACCGGCATCTCAGCATACTGGAACATAATTAAAAAAAAACGGCATGGATCAGATTGCCGCTTCATTATGATCAAAGGCCAGCCTGCAGGGCCGGAAAAAGGAATGCCATATGGATGCGCGCGCGCAATGGGTCAACACGGCCGATCAGCAAAGGCTGTATGTGAAAAGCTGGGGCGATGGCCGCAATCCCGCCCTGATTCTGGTGCATGGCTATCCTGATCATCAGGAAGTCTGGGAGCGGGTGATTCCGCACTTAGTTCAGGATTTTTTTGTCGTGACTTATGATGTACGCGGCGCGGGCCAATCCTCTGCGCCCAGGCGCGTCAAGGATTACCGGCTGGAGCAGCTGTCTGCGGATCTGGCCAGCGTGGCGCATGCGCTATTGGGCAGCCGGAGCTTTCATCTGGCGGCCCATGACTGGGGTTCCATTCAGTCCTGGGAATCTGTTACGGACGCGCGGTTCCGGGGGCGGATTTTATCCTATACCACAATTTCAGGGCCGTGCCTGGACCATGCGGCCTTCTGGATGCGCGGGCAATTCAGGCATGAAAAGGCGGCGTTTTTCCGGCAGCTGGGCAAGTCCTGGTACATCGCTGCTTTTCAGCTGCCGTTTCTGGCGCCGGCTGCCTGGCGATTTTTCAGTCCGGAACGCTGGCGCAGAATTGTCGCCCGGCTGGAAAGCAGCGCGGATTTGCCTTTAAATGCCAGTATTGCCAGAGACGGCAAATACGGCGTCGGGCTGTACCGCGCCAATTTTACCCCGCGCCTGCTGAAGCCGCGCGCGCGCTATGCAGTTTGCCCGGTGCAGGCGGTGGTGCTTAAGCGCGATCAGTTTGTCAGCCCGGCATTGATTGATGAAATGCCGAAATGGGCAGAGCAGTTTTCCCGCGTAGATGTGGATGCCAATCATTGGGCGGTGCTGAGCCAGCCCGAAGCGATTGCGGGCTGCATCCGCGATTTTGCGCGGAAGAACTGAACCGCGGATTTTTCCGCAGCCCGGCGCAGGCCTGACCGAAAGCTGATCAAATTACAGTTTAAGATTTTTTAATCTGCTAAAATGGCGGCTTTTCGTCTTCCCCTAAATTTATTCATGAATGCCGTAGTAATTGCGATTGCCGTGATGTTTATACTCTCCATGGCGCGAGTTTCTGTTGTTTTGACTTTGGTCATTTCAGCAATTGTTGGCGGTTTGGTCGCAGGACTGAGCCTGTCAGACACCATTAATGCCTTTAATGCCGGCTTAGGCGACGGCGCCGAAGTGGCGCTGGCCTATGCGGTTTTGGGCGCATTTGCCTTGGCGCTGTCGAAATCCGGCCTGCCGGATCTGCTGGCGCATAAGCTGATCGGCATGCTCGGCGCTGAAGTGACTCAGGCCCGCGCCACCAAGGTGAAGTATCTGCTGCTGGGCATTTTGCTGGTCGCCGCGGTTTGCTCGCAGAACTTGATTCCTGTGCATATTGCGTTTATTCCTGTGCTGGTGCCGCCTTTGCTGAAGGTGATGAACCATCTGAAACTGGACCGCCGCGCAGCGGCCTGCGTCATGACCATGGGCCTGGTGGCGACCTACATCTTCCTGCCGGTCGGTTTCGGCGCCATTTTCCTTGAACAGATTTTGATGGGCAACATCAATAAAATTGGCGCAGCCTACGGCCTGCATGTAGAGCGCTGGATGATGCCGGCAGGCATGGCGATTCCTGTGCTGGGCATGCTGCTGGGCATGCTGTTTGCGGTCTTTGTCAGCTACCGCAAGCCGCGCATCTACACCGACCGCGCCGTGGCGCGCGTAACCGCGATAGATTTGGATAAGCCGGTCCGCGCCGGCGATGTGCAGCTGCTGGCGGACGACGCGGAAGAATTAAAGCAGGAAGCGGAAAAAGCGCCGGTCATTGCCAAAAAAACCATGCTGATGGCCTTTTTGGCGATTGTGCTGACTTTGGTCGCGCAGCTGTATTCAGGCTCCATGATTCTGGGCGGCCTGGTCGGTTTTGCAGTCTTGTCCGGCGCTGGAATTTTCAAATGGCAGGATGCCGATGATGTTTTTGTGCAGGGCATGCGCATGATGGCGCTGGTCGGCTTCATTATGATTTCCGCCGCCGGCTTTGCCTCGGTGATGACTGCAACGGGCGACATTAATCAGCTGGTGAACGGCGTAGTGCATATCATTGGCGGCAACCATGCGCTGGCGGCTTTCCTGATGCTGTTTATTGGCCTGTTTGTCACCATTGGCATCGGTTCATCCTTTTCCAGCGTGCCGGTTCTGGCGGTCATCTACGTGCCGCTGTGCGTGCAGTTCGGCTTCAGCCCATTGGCAACCGTGGCGCTGATCGGCACCGCTGCCGCCTTGGGCGATGCCGGCTCGCCGGCTTCCGATTCGACTTTGGGGCCGACAGCCGGCTTGGGGGTTGACGGCCAGCATGACCATATCTGGGATACGGTTATTCCAACCTTCATCCACTTCAATATCCCGCTGCTGATTTTCGGCTGGATCGCCGCCATGGTGCTCTAAAATGAAAAAAAGGCGATTTTAAAATCGCCTTTTTTATTATCAATTCTGATTAAAAAGGTTGGTATAAAATAAAATAACGCATTATTAAACTTGATTAAAACTGTCGGTATTTAAATATGTATTTATAATAAATATTATAAAAATAAAACCAAGCTGTGGGCTGGGTTTAAAATAAATGATGATTATAAACAAATAGATATAAAATAATAAAAATAAAGTAAATTAATAATGTTGCATAGTATTGAAACAATTGTTTAATATTTAATTATTCATTCTAGAAGGTTGTTTAAAATGTTAAAACAAGCTGCTTTTATTGCATTATTGGGGATGTCTGCTTCTGCGATGGCTGGTCAGTGGCAGGTGAAAATTGGCGGTTCTGCTTTAGCGCCGCAAAACGATGATAACGGCACTCTGAATATTCCATTGGCAGCTGGCGGTTCTGCTGCCATGAAAGCGGAAGTAAGCAACGAGATAAATTTCACGCCTTCTATTGAATATATTTTTGCTAACTCGCCTCTTTCAGTAGAGCTGTTATTGGCAGCGCCTTTGAAGCATGATGTAAACATTGGGGCAATTGATGATGCAGCATCATTCAAGCATTTGCCGCCGACAATTACAGCAAAGTATAACTTTAAAAACTCGACCCGCTTTACGCCATATGTAGGTGTCGGCGCGACAGTTGTTGTGCCGTGGGATGAAACACTTTCTCAAACAACTAAAGATGCGACTGGCGCTGAAAGTTTAGATGCGGATATAGCTTACGGTGTTGCTGGCCAAGTCGGCTTTAATTTCCAGCCGGCGGATGCGAAAAACTGGGGTGTATTTGCAGATGTGCGTTATGCAAATGTAAAAACTGAATTAACTGCAAAAACTCCAGACGGCACGAAAGTAAAATTAGGCGATTTGGAAGTGAATCCGTGGGTTTACACAATCGGCTACAGCTACAAGTTCTAATTTCCAGAATTTAATCAGCGCAAAGGCCCCATCTTCCCGGTGGGGTTTTTTATCGGCTAAAATAAAATTATAACAAATGGTAAAATTATGCTGCCGGTTGAATCCGCAGCTGAAAATGCTGCCGGCTTGAGGCAGTATAGAAAATCAATCAGAATAATATTCAGGAAGCGCAGCAATGAAAATAGGACAATTATCCGCTTTAGCATGTTTGTGCGCCGCCGGCTTTGCGGCGCAGGCCGCCAGCTTTGACTGCGCGAAGGCGCAAACTCTGACCGAGCATGCCGTGTGCGGCCACCGCGCATTGAATGATGCGGATGTGAAAATGGCTGTGACATACGGCATTATTAAGCGCCTGGTGCCGATGGGAACGCGGGGCGAGATTCAAGAGCAGCAGCTCAAATGGCTGCAGCTGCGTGATCAGTGCCGCGATAACTTCAGCTGCCTGAGCGACGTTTACAGGATGCGCCAGCAGAAGCTGGATCTGTATATGGAACGGATTTATAGGCAGGGGCCATTTTAGCCGTTAAATTTTATCCATTCCGGCATTGAAAATCTGCAAAGCTGCTCCATTCATATAACAGTCAATAAAAACACTGTTCTATGAATTTAAGGAGTAACTGATGAGCGAGCAAAACGCGCAAAAACACAGCTTTCAGGCAGAAGTGGCTCAGCTGCTGCATTTGGTGACCCATTCACTGTATTCCAATCCTGAAATTTTCCTGCGCGAACTGATTTCCAATGCATCCGACGCCTGCGACAAATTGCGCTTTGAAGGCATTAATCATCCTGAATATTATGAAAATGACCCGGAGCTGCATGTCCGCGTGATTTTGGATAAAGACAGCAGAACTATCAGGATTTCTGACAACGGCATTGGCCTGAGCCAGCAGGAAGCGGTTGACAACCTCGGCACCATCGCCAAATCCGGCACCAAGGACTTTATGTCTAAGCTGACTGGCGACCAGAAGTCGGATGCGCAGCTGATTGGCCAGTTTGGCGTGGGCTTTTATTCGGGTTTTATCGCCGCCGATAAAATTACCGTCGAATCGCGCCGCGCGGGTCTGGAGGCCTCTGAAGGCGTGCGCTGGATCAGCGCTGGCACCGGCGAATTTGAAGTGGAGCAGATTGACAAGGCTTCACGTGGAACAGACATTATCCTGCATCTGCGCGATGATGCTTTGCAGTATTTGGAAGCGCAAAAAGTTAAGCAGATCATCAATAAGTATTCAGACCATATCAGCCTGCCGATTGAAATGCAGAAAGAAGTCTGGCAGGAGGAAGAGGCTGCTGAGGGTGAAGCGCCGAAGGGCGGCCAGTATGTGAAGACTGATGAATGGGAAGCGATTAACTCCGCCAGCGCCTTGTGGACCCGCAGCAAGAGTGAAATCAGCGATGAACAGTACACTGAATTCTACAAAAACTTGAGCCATGATTTTGATGCGCCGCTGGCCTGGACGCATAACCGGGTTGAAGGCAGCACCGAATATACCCAGCTGCTGTATATTCCGGGCAAAGCGCCCAGCAACATCTTTACCCGCGAAGCCAAAGCTGGCATCAAGCTGTATGTGAAGCGCGTGTTTATTATGGATGATGCCGACAATCTGATTCCGAACTACCTGCGCTTTGTGCAGGGTGTTGTGGACAGCGCGGACTTGCCGCTGAATGTCAGCCGCGAGCTGCTGCAGGAAAGCCGCGATGTGAAGACCATCCGCGAAGGCAATGCGCGCCGTATTCTGAATCTGCTGGACAGCTTGGCGAAGTCTGAAGATGAAAAAGATCAGGAAAAATTCAAAACCTTCTATGCGGAATTCGGCGCCGTGCTGAAGGAAGGCCTGGGCGAAGACTTCGGCAACCGTGAGCGCATTTTAAAGCTGCTGCGCTTTTCCAGCTCTGTCAATGATGAAGCGGAAACATCGCTGGCGGACTATAAAGCCCGCATGAAAGAAGGCCAGAAAGCCATTTATTATGTGACGGCAGACAGCCTGAACGCTGCCAAGAACTCGCCGCAGCTGGAGCTGTTCAAGAAAAAAGGCATTGAAGTCCTGCTGATGTCTGACCGCGTGGATGAGTGGGCGATGGAATTCGTCAATGAATTCGACGGCTTGCCGATGCAGAATGTAGCCAAAGGCGCTGTGGATTTAGGCGACCTGCAGGATGCCGAAGAGAAAAAGGCGCTGGAGCAGGCAGCCGAGCAGTTCAAGCCTGTGGTGGACAAGCTGTCCGATTCATTGAAGGGCAAAACTCAGGAAGTGCGCGTCACCACGCGTCTGGTCGATTCCCCGGCCTGCCTGGTGACCGGCGAGGGCGAGCTTTCGCCACAATTGATCCGCCTGCTGCAGCAGGCGGGCCAGCCTGTGCCTGAAAGCAAGCCGATTCTGGAAATCAACCCGGCGCATCCGCTGGTGCAGAAACTGGAAAGCGCAGCGCAGTTTGACGATTTGGCCAACGTGATTTTTGATCAGGCTTTAATTGCTGAAGGCGGCCTGCCGGAAGATCCGGCTGCCTACATTAAGCGGGTGAACAGCCTGCTGCTGCAATAATGCCGCGGCAAAAGTAAAACAGAAAGCCTCCGTCAGGAGGCTTTTTTTTATGGGCGGGCGCTGATTAAAACAGCGCTTCTAAACGCACTGAGGCGCCAATGAAATGGCTGCGGTCCGCGCGGCGGTCATTCAGGTAATTGAGATCACCTTGAATGAAAAACCATTCCCTGACAAAAGGCTGGCGCCATGAAATGAATGGGCCGTAGCTGTTGAGGCGCAGGTCTTTATTGTCCAGGAAGCCGCCGGTATACAGGCCGTAGCTGAAGGTGTTGCCGTGGAAAAACTGATGCTGGCGGAAAATGAAATTGTCCCAGTTTAAATCATCGTCCTGCGCGTCGGCATAGGTCAGGCTGAGCTGATTGGACAGGATCGGCTGATTGGGGCGGGCATGGGTCAGCTCAATGTTGGTGCGCAGATAGTTTTCACTGTCGACGCCGTAGCGGTACATCTGTTCAGCATGCAGTGAAAAGTCATTTTGCAGCGTCCAGTTCTTTTTGGCTTTCAGGCGCAGGTAGATGTCATCGCCGGAACGCACGCCTAAGTCCAGATCTGTGTCAAAAGGAATATGCTTGGACAGCTTTGACCAGCGCAGCGCCAATGAGCTGTTGTCTTCTTTTGCGCGCTGGCCGTCCACGGTTTTGTCCGGCTGGCCGGCGGCGTTTTCATTGCTGATGGCGACACTGTTTGCCAGTTCGTTATCCAGGCTGTCATCCCCGAAGACCAGGCTGACTTTGCGCTCCAGCGCCGGAAGCTTCAGCTTTCCCCGGATGCGCGGCTTGATGTCATAGCCGTCATGCTTATTCCAGCGGTTGTCGACAATCACGCGCAAGGTCGCAGAAGCGGGCTTCTTCGGGTCCGGCTCGCCGAACCAGTTGTCCATTTTATTGGCGGTTCTATCTGCCCAGTTGCGGATGCCTTTTTGCTGGCGGTCGCTCCATGTGCCGTCTTCGGTCTGATCGGTAGGCGGGGTGATGCCCTGATCTGACTGTTCCGGCAGCCAAGTCGGCACGGCATCAATCACCCGCGGAATTTGAAATAAAATTCCTTGGCCAGTGCTGTCCTGCGCCGGACTTGTTTCTGCATTCTGCGCAGGCGCTGCCGCTTCATTGGCCGAAGCAGCGCTGCAGGCCATCCCCAGTATGGCGGATATGAAAATTTTTTTGGCAAAGCTGATTCTGATTTTTGGCATGTTTTAAAGCTCTTATATATATCCTCTGCTCAGCTGTAGTTTTGTATAATTTTCAGTCAAAAAGCAAGGATAAGCTGCAATAATAATACTATTTAATTGGAAATATGCTGCTGAATTGCCTCATGTAATTCCATGACATCCACCGGCTGGGCCAGCCCGGCAATAATCGACTGAATCATTTGCCAGCTGAGGCCGTGGCGCCTGTGCAGCAGCAGGTGCGGATAGGCCTGCTCTGTTCTGGACAGCGCCAGCCGGTTTTCGCCGTGAATCACGCGGATTTTCTGGCGCTCTTCCAGCAGCAGCAGCGGCGTGCCGCTGCTGGCCTGCTGTTCGGCAAACTGAATGAATTTCCGGGTATGGATAAAATGCGCAGGAATGAAGGGATGATAGCCTTCAGCCTGCCATACGGCCTCAGCCTGCTCATTGCTGCATTTAAACAGCGCGTCCGCATGCGTCAGGCATGCGCTGAGCGGTTCCCAGCCAATTTCCTTCAGGGCGGCGATATCATGCTGAAACTGGCTGCTGAACAGCTGCGCCATGCGCACAGCCTGCATGGCATCCACCGCGCCGAGCAGAATCAGATGCTTAATGAACCGGCCTTGAGGGTTGACCTGTTCGGCAATATAGGCCGGGCGGCTTTGCCAGCTGTCCAGTTCTGAACAGTGCAGCAGCATGTCGGCATGCTGGGAAATTTCAGGCGCGCCGGGCAGTTCCAGGGCATACAGGCGCTGCAGCCGGGCTTCCGGCTGAGGCAAAGCATGAAGCTGTGCAGTCCATTGCTTCAGTTGTAAAAACTCAGGAACTGGCGCTGCATTTCCGCTGCAGGCTGCGCCGCTGGCTGTCAAATCAGGCGCTTCGGCATCTGCTGCATTGCAATTCAGCGCAGGCTCCGGGCGCTGCTTAGGCGGCTCCGGGCTTAAGGTTAGCGCTGCCGCTGCAAGGTTTTCCGCTGCAGCGCGTTCGCGGAGTTCTGCATTGCTGCGCAGGCAGGCATAGTGTTTTTGCTGTTCCAGCAGCCAGGCATAGCACGGTTCAAAGCTGCCCCAGGCGCTGATCAATGCTGTGCGCCCGGGCGCGGGGATCAGCCAGATCTGCCAGCCTTCACGCGGCGGATGCAGAAAGGCCCAGCCGGATTCCGGCGCTGCATACAGGGCATCTTCCAGCGCCTGTTCAGCGCTGAAATAGCCGCGGAAGCTTTGAGAGAATGGCGTGCTGTCGGCAAAGGCATGGGCTGCCGCATGCGGGTCGGTCAGCGCCTTGTACGCTAACAGCTGCTTGTGAAAAATAGCTTCATCGCATAAGGCGAAAATATTATGGATTCTTTTTTTTGAGCTGGCGATTTCATAGAAAGATAAGGCACGATGTTCTAAATTATCAATTAAATCGTGCAGTTCCTTAATGAGCAGCGCTTTTTCTAACGCATTCATTCAGACCTGTCCCCTAAAGAAATTTCTGCGCTTTTTCTAAATGCCCGGCTAAGACGATATTGACCGCCAGCTCCACTAATTTATATTCTGCAGAATTGGGCTGCTGATATTTTTCAGCCATTTCAATCAGGTAATCAATGCTGACGGCCTGAGGCGAAATTTTACCCTGTATAAGCGCTTGAAGTTCTTGCATAGGAAAACCTATGTGCATGGAAGAATAAATAAAGTTGCATTGATTATAGGGTTTTCAGCAAAAAATACATGAAAAAAACGTCAGATTTTGACGCAGGGATGAAAAAAATGACAAAAAATCCAAGCTTTAAGAAAGAAGCAGCCTTTCACGCATGAGGCGCCGGGCGCGCTTGCTGCCGGGAAAAAACCAGCGCAAATAAAAAAGCAGGCAGGCTGCTAGCCTGTCTGCTTTTTTCTGCTGGAAAAGCGCGCTTTTAAAGTTAAGCTGCTTTTTCAGATTTTACAGTGCCCTGCGCGGAAGCAGGCGCTTTGCTGTCAGCAGCGGCGACTTGCGCCGGCGCTGCTTTTTTCACCGGGAAATCCGGCACATGCACAACCTGCGCGGACACAGTTGCAGAAAGCGCCATGACAGCGGCAGCGGATACAGATTTCAGGGTGTTCATTGCTTTATCCTTTCCAAAAGAAAGCCCAGCTCGGCTGGATGGGGAGACGCGCTTTAATGCGCTAAAATTCATGAAAATAATATCAAAAAATAAGCAATTAAAAATGATCAATCCGGCAAGATTGGATAAGTTTGATATTTTTTATTTTTATAAAACAATATATTAGAGTATTTATTCTAGGCGGCCTAAGCGCAATTAGGCCACTTCTGATTTTTCATGCAGCGCCGCAAGCTACCGCTTTTTAGCGCATTTTTTCTGATAGATTTTGCCCGCAATGCCGCCGATGACCGCGCCGCTGAATGTGCCGAAAACCGGAAGGATGCTGCCGGCCGCAGCGCCAATCAGTGCGCCTTTCAGGGTCGGGGAAAATCTGGAAGCTTTGGCTGCGCATGCCGAATGCGCCGCTGAATCCTGCTGAGCTGGCTCTAAAGCAGATGATGGAGTCTCTGTGGTCATATTGCTCTCGATGGCTGATGGAAAAAGGAGTTTCCAGCTTAGCGGAGAATCCGGCGGCGCGCTGTCCTGCGCATGTAAAAACAGGCTGCGGTTTGTAAGCTGCAGATCAGGATGGAGCTAAGCATTCAGGCGCCCGGCAAAGGGCTTTGCGGTTGCGCAGTAGCTGGCGCTTATGGCTGAAGCGCCAGTATTTTAGCCTGGCTGTCCATCATCTCTTTTTTCAGCCACTGCATGAACATGGCTTTCCGGCAGTCATGCTCAAAAGGAGTATTGGACAGAAGGTGATAGGCCGAGCCGTCTTTAAAAGCTGGCGCCATATTGGCTAAAAAACCATATTCAAGCTCTTTTTCGATCATATAAATTGAAATAACGGTTGATCCTAAGCCGGAAAGGCATCCTTCCAGACAGAGGTGGAAATGCTCAAACTCGATGACTGGGCAGCCGGCAATAATTTTATGCATTGCCTTGTTTTTATATAATTTTCTGTAGAAGTCCGGTCTGGATTTTGAAACCAGAAGAGTTTGACTCATTTCCATTTTCCGGCTTTTCGCCAGAACAATATATTCATCAGCCAATTTCTCACTGAAGATGCTTCTGCTCCAGGCGAAATCATCGCGCCTTAGGGCAAGATCAATGCCGCTTTTGTCAAAATCTACTGCGCCGCCGCCGGTGAATAAAACAATATTGAAGCCGTAATTAAGCGCCTGAAATTTGGATAAGCGCGGAATCAGCCACTTCATGGCAAGGGTCGGTTCGCATGATAAAACCAATTGATTTTTTTCGGCGTTTTTTTGATTTAAGTCAATCAGGCACATTTCCAGCTGGCTGAAAATTTTTTGGCAGCAGCTCAGCAGCAGTTTGCCCTCTGGGGTCAGAAGAAGCAGCTTATTCGAGCGCTCAAATAGCGCTATGCCGATATTCTCTTCCAGATTTTTAATCTGCTTGCTGACAGCGCTTTGCGTCACGAATAATTTTTCCGCGGCCAGGGTGACGCTGCCAAATGTCGCAACAAAGTAAAAAAACTTCAGTGAATTCAAAGATACTTTTTCTATCATTCCAAAAACTCATCATCTGTGCGGAAATTTATTCAATTTTAATTTTTTGAAATTGCTGCAGAATAAGCCTGTCTTAAACTGCATGTCAGACTTAAATATATGAAAAATATCCTTATTTATTGCAATTTTATTGAGAAAGACAGCCGGAATTCAATTCAGGCCCTTTCTGCCAGCAGGGCAGCGCAGCTTAAACTGCAATATAGCATGAACAAAGGGAATAGCTGATGGGGGAGCTTACGGCTGCAGCCGGCATTACTCTGCTCGCTGTGATCAGCCCCGGCGCAGATTTTGCCATCGTCACCAAAAACAGTTATCTGTATGGCCGTAAAATCGGCGTGCTTACTGCACTGGGCATCGCCTTCAGCGTATTATTCCATGCGGCTTATGCAGTGACGGCTGCAGCTTTCATTCTGGAGCGGCTCCCGCAGCTGCTCACGCTGATGAAGCCTATTGGGGCTGCCTATTTGATCTATATCGGCTATAAAGCTTTTTCTCAGGCTCCCGCAGCCGAACTGGATTCAAGCCTGAAGGCAAATGCAATGCAGTCTTTAAAATATGGGTTCTTTACCAATGCATTAAATCCGAAGACGGCTTTATTCGTCATCAGCATTTATACCCAGATTGTTAGCCTGAGCGCGCCAAAAATAGTTCTTTTAGGCTATGGCCTATTCATGTCTTTTGCCCACTTGGCATGGTTTTCAGCTGTTGCCGTGCTGTTTTCATCCGCGGTATTGTGGCGGAAAATGCTGAGCCAGCAGGCTGCCGTCAATAGAATCATTGGCTCGCTGCTGAGCCTGCTGGGGATGCTCCTTCTGCTGGCGAATTTTCAGTAGCCCAGCCCATGGCTGGCTCTGCTGCAGGCAGCGCTGAGTTCAGCGTCAGGTGGATGAACTGGAATATGCGCTGAATGCAGAGATCCGCGTGCATGAGGAATTCAGGCCAAATAAAAAGGACGGATTGCCGCGGCATGCGGCAATCCGTCCTTAACGCTGTCCAGCTTTCCGGGCTTAAGCCCGGCAGGCGGCTATTTTTCAGGCAGGTCGCAGGCGTCATCCGCGCACTGCGGCGCATTATCCGCCGCCGGCGCTTCCTGCGCTTTTTCCAGCACCTGCAGGAACACTTCTTTCGGCTGCGCGCCGGCCAAAGCGATGCGCTGATCAAAGACAAAGAAAGGCACGCCGGTCACTTTCAGCTGGTCGCGGGCCACTTCCTGATCAAATTTCACAAAGTCGGCATACTGGTCAGAGTCCAGCAAGTCATCCACCTCAACCGGATTTAAGCCAATCCGTGAAGCGACATCTTCCAGCGTTTCGCGTTCGCCGATGGCCAAGCCCTGGGTCATGTAGCTGAAGAAAAATGCTTCTTCCGCTTCGGAGCCTAAGCCTTTGCTTTGCGCCAAATGAATAATGCGGTGCGCATTGAAGGTATTGCCGGAATTGGCATTTTCCCAGTTGAACTGAATGCCTTCCTGCTGCGCCATGGCGGCGATATTGCGCTGCATTTCTTCGACTTCCGCCAGCGTGCGGCCGTATTTCTGCGCCAGGCGCTCCGAGTTGGAAATTTCCTGGCGTGCCGGCGCATCTGCATCCAGCTGAAAGCTGTGCCAATGCACTTCCAGTTCTACCCCAGCCTCGGCAGCCGCCGATTCCAGGCGTTTTTTGCCGATATAGCAAAATGGGCAAACCACATCAGACCAAATATCTACACGCATGCGCTATCTCTATTTCTTGCTTGGGGGATAGATGGGGGCTGCGCGGAAAATTTAAAGCGGGAATGGCCGGAAAAGTGCATGCTGCTGTTTTGGCGCGCTTTCATCACGCATTTTTCAGCCGGCAGCGCGTTTAGGCGGCGCTTAAATCCATTAATAAATGCTGCTGCGCATCGACCTGCTTGCGCAGGAAATCCCACACCAGCTTAATCCTCGGCTCATGCTGCAGATCGACCAGGGTCAGCATCCAGAAGGTATGGGTAAAGCGGATCTGCGGATGCAGCACCTGCTCCAGCTCCGGCTTGTCTTCGGCTAAAAATTTCGGCAGGATCGCCAGCCCTGCGCCGGCGCTTACCGCCAGCTGCTGCGCCAGTATGCTGCTGCTGCGGAAATTTGCAGTGAGCTGCAGCGGCAGGCGCTCCAGGCAGTACAGCTCCGGGCTGTAAATCAAGTCATCAATATAATTCACAAAGCGGTGCTGATTTAAGTCTTCAAGGCTGCGAATGGCTGGGGAGGCCGCCAGATAGGCTTTGCTTCCGTAAATCTTCAGGCAGTAATCGGTCAGGCGGGTGATGATGTAGGGGCCTGATTTCGGGCGGTCAATTGAAATGACAATATCGGCTTCGCGGTGCGACAGCTTGACCATTTTCGGCACAGGAATCAGGTCGATGGTAATGGACGGATAGTGCCGGGAAAACGCCACCAGCAGCCCGGTAAGGAACGCCGTGCCGAAGCCTTCGGGTGCGCCGATTCGCACACGGCCTTCCAGCGGATTGTGCGGCTTTTCAATCTGCAGATAGGCCTGCTCCATCTGTTCAATGCGCGGCACCAGCGCCATTCCTTCCAGCGTCAGCTCGTAGCCTGTGGCTTCGCGCCTGAACAGCTGCGTGCCTAAAGCCAGCTCCAGCGCCTGAATGCGCCGGGCCACGGTGCTGTGTTCGACGCCGATAATCCGGGCTGCGCTGGTCAGGGTTCTGGCGCGCGCCAAGACCAGAAAAAAGTGTAAATGATCCCAGTCGATTTTCATTGTATTGCCACATCCTGTGCAAATTCGCACATTGATCGTGCACTAATTTGCGTAGGTGGTCAAAGGGATATTTGCTAGTCTGATTTTAACGCAGCGGCAGGCAGCGCCATGATGATGATGCCTGCCGGCGCAAGCACAATAAAAATGATGACCCAAGGAGAGGCCATGAACGCGGTTCATAAAATACAGCTCAATAATGCGCAGCTTTTAATTAACGGTGAATTTGTCGAATCAAAAACGCAGCAGTGGCAGGATATTGTCAATCCCGCAACGCAGGAAGTGCTGGGGCGGGTGCCGTTCGCCACGCCGGATGAGGTGAACGCGGCCATTGCGGCGGCGCAGAACGCCTTTGCGGACTGGCGCCAGACGCCGATTCAGGCGCGCATGCGCATTATGCTGAAGCTTCAGGAGCTGATCCGGGCCAATGCCAAAGAGATTGCCAAAGTATTGACGGCAGAACAGGGCAAGACTTTAGCGGATGCCGAAGGCGATATTCAGCGCGGGCTGGAAGTGGTTGAGCATGCCTGCTCCATTGGCACCCTGCAGATGGGCGAATATACCGAAGGCGTGGCGCGCGGCGTGGACACCTATACCCTGCAGCAGCCTTTGGGGGTGTGCGCAGGCATTACGCCATTCAACTTTCCGGCAATGATTCCCCTGTGGATGTTCCCGATGGCGATTGCCTGCGGCAATACCTTTGTGCTGAAGCCGTCTGAACAGGACCCGCTTTCAACCATGATGCTGGTTGAGCTGGCAGTGCAGGCCGGTGTGCCGGCCGGGGTTTTAAACGTGGTGCATGGCGGCAAGGAAGTGGTGGATATGCTGTGCACGCACAAGGATATTCAGGCCATTTCTTTTGTCGGCTCGACTCATGTCGGCACCCATGTCTACAACCTGGCGGGGCAGCATGGCAAGCGCGTGCAGTCGATGATGGGCGCCAAAAACCATGCCGTGGTCATGCCGGACGCCAATAAGGAGCAGACCCTGAATGCCTTGGTTGGCGCGGCTTTCGGCGCGGCTGGACAGCGCTGCATGGCCTTGTCTGTTGCGGTGATGGTGGGCGAAAGCAAAAACTGGATTGAGGCCTTGGTGGAAAAGGCCAAAACCCTCAGCGTCAATGCCGGCCATGAGCCGAATACCGATATCGGCCCGGTGATTTCAGCGCGCGCCAAGCAGCGGGTGCTGGATTTAATCGGCAGCGGGGTTGCGGAAGGCGCCAAGCTGCTGCTGGATGGCCGCGGCGTGCAGGTTGAAGGCTATGAGCAGGGCAACTTTGTCGGCCAGACCATCTTCAGCCAGGTGACTGCCGATATGCGCATCTATAAGGAAGAAATTTTCGGGCCTGTGCTGGCAATCATCTGCGTTGATACTTTGGAGGAAGCCATTGCGCTGGTGAATGCCAATCCATTCGGCAACGGCGTTGGCCTGTTCACGCAAAGCGGCGCCACGGCGCGCACTTTCCAGCATCAGATCAATATCGGCCAAGTCGGCATCAATATTCCAATTCCGGTTCCAGTGCCGTTCTTCAGCTTTACCGGTTCGCGCGGCTCAAAACTCGGCGATTTAGGCCCCTACGGCAAGCAGGCGGTGCAGTTCTATACCCAGACTAAAACCGTGACCAGCCGCTGGTTTGAAGACACGCAGGAAACCGCCGAAGTCAATACCACGATTAATCTGCGCTAAGGAGAGCGAGCATGAATATTGCATTTATTGGCCTGGGCAACATGGGCAGCTCCATGGCGCAGAATCTGCTGCAAGCCGGGGAAAATGTTTTTGGCTATGACTTAAGTGAAAAGGCGCTGCAGCATTTCGCAGCCGGCGGCGGAGTGGTTTGCGGCAGCCCGCAGGCGGCCGCCCGGCAGGCTGATATTGTCATTACCATGCTGCCGGCAGCCAAGCATGTGCGCGAAGTGTACCTGGGCGAAGAGGGCGTGCTGGCGGTTTTGCAGGCCGGCAGCCTATGCATCGACTGCAGCACCATTGACCCGCAGACCATTAAAGACATCGCCGCGCAGGCGCAGCAGCAGGGCATTCAGGTCTGCGATGCGCCGGTTTCAGGCGGCACGATTGGCGCCAAAGCCGGCACCCTGACCTTTATGGTGGGCGCGGACGCGCAGACCTATGCGGCTGCGCAGCCGATTCTGGCCTTAATGGGCAAGAATACAGTGTCCTGCGGCGCGGTCGGCGCTGGCCAAATCGCAAAAATCTGCAATAACCTGATTTTAGGCATTTCGATGACCGCGGTGGCTGAAGGCATGGCGCTGGGCGCAAAACTGGGCATTGACCCTCAGGCTTTGGCCGGCGTGGTCAACAGTTCCAGCGGGCGCTGCTGGAGTTCGGAAGTCTGCAATCCATGGCCGGGCATCAGTGAAAATGCGCCTGCCGGCCGCGATTATCAGGACGGTTTCGCCAATCAGCTGATGCTGAAGGACTTAGGCCTGGCGATTGAAGCGGCGGCGCAGGCCAAGCAGCCGGTGCTGCTGGGCGGGCTGGTGCAGCAGATTTACCAGCAGCTGTGCCTGAAAGGCAGCAGCCACTTGGACTTTTCAAGCGTAATCCAGCAGTATCAGCCGCATGCGGGCTGACTGCCGGACCGGGCCAGAGGATGGCCGCTTGAAAAAATAAAAACTCTGTCGTGAATAAGAACAACGCTAGACTGAGGTTGAAATTATGTTGAAATATCAAGAAGCTGCTCAAGAATTTGACTTGAATAAGGCGGCGGCCCAGCTGCTTTCAGGCTCGCTGGATGCGCTGAATGCCTGCTATGAATGCTGCGACCGCCACGCGGCGTCGGACAAAGTGGCCATCTACTGGCAAGGCATTGACGGGCGAAGGGAACAGTACACCTTTAAGCAGCTGCAGCAGCGCGCCAGCCAATTCGCCAATTACCTGAAGTCGCAAGGTGTGCAAGCCGGCGACCGGGTTTCCGGGCTGCTGCCGCGCACAGCCGAGCTGGTGATCACCATTCTGGCGGCCTGGCGCATCGGCGCCGTATACCAGCCGCTATTTACCGCTTTCGGCCCCAAAGCCATTGAGCACCGCGTGCAGCTGGCGCAAAGCAAGTTTGTGGTGACCGATATGGGCAACCGCAGCAAGCTGGATGAAGTGGCGGACTGTCCGGCCATTATTACTGTGGCGGCTGCAGATGGCTCAGGCCTGCCTGAAGGCGACATTGATTTCTGGCAGGCGCTGGATGCGCAGCCGGAGCAGTGCGAACTCACCATGCGCAGCATCAATGACCCTTTCCTGCTGATGTTTACTTCAGGCACCACCGGCCTGGCCAAGCCGCTGGAAGTGCCGCTCAAGGCCTTGATTGCTTTTGGCCGCTATATGCAGGACGCTGTGGGGCTGGCGGAAGATGATGCCTTCTGGAATATTGCAGACCCGGGCTGGGCATATGGATTGTACTATGCGATTACCGGCCCGCTGCTGCTGGGCCATGCCACCCTGTTTTACGAAGGCGGCTTCAGCATCGACAGCTTCTGCCAGATTGTGCAGGATTATCAGGTGACTAACCTTGCCGGCGCGCCAACCGCCTACCGCATGATGATGGCCGCCGACCCGCAGAAAATGGCCGCATTGCGCGGGCAGTTCCGCCGCGTCAGCAGCGCCGGCGAACCATTGAACCCTGAAGTGATCCGCTGGTTTGACCAGCTTCTGGACGCGCCGATTTATGACCATTACGGCCAGACGGAAGTCGGCATGGTGGTGTGCAATCATCACGGCCTTGAGCACGCCATCCGCGCCGGCGCAGCCGGTTTTGCCAGCCCCGGCTATAAAATTGCGGTGATTGACGCGCAGGGCAATGCCTTGGCGGAGGATACCCCGGGCATTCTGGCCATCGACCTGAATCAGTCGCCGATGATGTGGTTCGGCGGCTATAAGGAAAGCCGGAAATCGCCGTTTATCGGGCATTATTACTTAACCGGCGACACTGCGGAAATCCATGCCGACGGCAGCATGAGCTTTGTCGGGCGCAGCGATGATGTGATTACCACCTCCGGCTACCGGATTGGCCCCTTTGATGTGGAAAGCGCCCTTCTGGAGCATGATGCGGTGATTGAGGCCGCGGTGGTTGGCGTGCCTGACCCGGAGCGCACCGAAGTGGTGAAGGCCTTTATTATTCTGGCCAAAGGGCTGGAGCCGACTGCGCATCTGGCTGAAGAGCTGAGCCAGTTTGTGAAAAGGCGCCTTTCCGCGCATGCCTATCCGCGGCTGGTGGAATTTGTGGCGGAGCTGCCGAAAACCCCGAGCGGCAAAATACAGCGCTTTCTGCTGCGCAATCAGGAAATCAGCAAGCAGCAGGGCGCCGGCAGCGCAATTTAATACAGCAATTTAAAGGAATGAATTTATGCAGCTGACCGAAGAACAGGTACTGATTCAGGATATGGCGCGGAGCTTTGCGCAGGAGCAGATCAAGCCCTGCGCCAGCGAATGGGACGCCAAAGGCATTTTTCCGGCGCAGGCCCTGCAGCAGATGGGCGAGCTGGGCTTTATGGGCATGCTGGTGCCTGAACAGTGGGGCGGTTCCGACACCGGCAATCTGGCCTATGTTCTGGCGCTGGAAGAAGTGGCGGCTGCCGACGGCGCGACCTCGGCGATTATGAGCGTGCATAATTCCGTCGGCTGCGTGCCTATTTTGAAATTCGGCACGGATGAGCAGAAGCAGCGCTTTTTAACGCCGCTGGCGCAGGGCCGGATGATCGGCGCATTTGCGCTGACCGAGCCGCACACCGGTTCCGATGCGGCCGCCATCAAAACGCGCGCGGTGAAGGACGGCGATGACTACATTTTAAATGGCGCCAAGCAGTTTATTACCTCGGGGCATAACGCGGGGGTCATTATCGTCTTTGCCGTGACTGACCCGGGCGCGGGAAAAAAAGGCCTGAGCGCCTTTTTAGTTCCGCGCGACAGCGCCGGCTATGAAGTGATCCGGGTGGAAGAAAAACTCGGGCTGCACGCCTCGGATACCTGCCAGATAGCTTTAACCGATGTGCGCATTCACAAAAGCCTGATGCTGGGCAAGGAAGGCGACGGCTTGAAAATCGCCTTGGCCAATCTGGAAGGCGGGCGCATCGGCATTGGCGCGCAAGCGGTCGGCCTGGCCCGCGCCGCCTTGACCGAAGCTGCGCGCTATGCCAAAGAGCGCTGCGCTTTCGGCAAGCCGATTTTTGAACAGCAGGCGATTTCCTTCCGCCTGGCCAGCATGGCCACCGAAATTGAGGCGGCCCGGCAGCTGGTTCACCATGCGGCGCGCTTAAAGGAAGCCGGCCGGCCCTGCCTGACGGAAGCCTCAATGGCCAAGCTGTTCGCCTCGGAAATGACCGAGCGCGTATGCTCGCAGGCGCTGCAGATTTTCGGCGGCTACGGCTATTTAAAAGATTTCCCGATAGAGCGGATTTACCGCGATGCGCGGATTTGCCAGATTTATGAAGGCACCAGCGACATTCAGCGCCTGGTGATTGCGCGCAGCTTATAAGTGAAATAAGGATAAGAAAGATGATGGCATGGCAAACAATTTTGCTGGAAAAGAACAACGGCGTGGGGCTGATTACCTTAAACCGCCCGCAGGCGCTGAATGCGCTGAATACTGAACTGATCAGCGAGATCAATCAGGCGCTGGACCAACTGGAAAAAGACCCGGGAATTGGCTGCATTGTGCTGGCCGGTTCAGAAAAAGCCTTCGCCGCCGGCGCGGATATTAAGGAAATGGCGGAACTGGATTTTCCCAATATCTATTTTGATGATTTCTTCAGCCTGGCCGACCGGATTGCGCAGCGCCGCAAGCCCCTGCTGGCTGCGGTAAGCGGCTATGCGCTGGGCGGCGGCTGCGAGCTGGCCCTGATGTGCGACTTTATCTACTGCGCCGACAACGCCAAATTCGCTTTGCCTGAAATCACCTTAGGCGTGCTTCCGGGCATCGGCGGCACGCAGCGCCTGACCTTGGCGGTGGGCAAAGCCAAGGCGATGGAAATGTGCCTGACCGCGCGGCAAATGGGCGCTGCCGAAGCGGAACAGAGCGGACTGGCGGCGCGGGTATTCCCAAAAGAGGAACTGCTGCAGCAAAGCCTGCAGGCGGCGGAAAAAATTGCTGAAAAATCCCTGAGCGCGGTCATGATGATCAAAGAGTCGATTAACCGCGCTTTTGAAGTAAGCCTTGCGGAAGGGCTGCGTTTTGAGCGCCGCACCTTCCATTCGGTTTTTGCCACTCAGGATCAAAAGGAAGGGATGCGGGCATTCATCGAAAAGCGCGCCGCTGAATTTTCCAATCAATAAAGGGCGGGAAGCAGATCATGAAGCATGAAAATAACTTAATCATCACGGTGCAGGGGGCTTTGGGCATTATTACCCTGGACCGCCCCAGCCATTTAAATGCCCTGTCCATGCAGATGATTGAAGGCATCCGCGCGCAATTCGAGCGCTGGCGCAGTGACGCCAGCATCCAGGCGGTTTTAATCAATTCCAGCAGCCCCAAAGCCTTTTGCGCCGGGGGCGACATCCGCTATCTGTATGATGCCTATAAAAGTGGCAGCAGCGATTACCGCGAGTATTTCATTGCCGAATACGCGATGCTGCGTGCCATCCGCCAGTATGCGAAACCGGTGCTGGCCTTGCTGGACGGCTATGCGCTTGGCGGCGGCTTGGGCTTGGCGCAGGCCTGCCATATTTTAGTCAGCAGCGGAAAATCGCGCTTTGCGATGCCTGAAACCGCGATCGGCTTTTTCCCGGATGTCGGCGCCACGCATTTCCTGTCGCGGCTGGATGACATGGGCGTGTATCTGGCCGTCAGCGGCGAGCAGATCAGCAGCAGCGATGCGCTGTACCTTGACCTGATTGACTATCATGTGCCGGGCGAGCGCCTGGATGAATTGCTGGCCGCCATCGCCGCGGCTCCAGACCTTAGTAAAGGGCAGATTGAACAGCTGATTTCGCGCTTTATTACCGCTCCGGAGGCCAGCCAGCTCAGGGCTTTGTCAGACCTTATTCACCGGCACTTTTCCCATCAAAGCATTGAGGAAATTGAAGACAGCCTGGCGCATGAAGCCGATCCGGCGCATCAGGCTTGGGCCACGCGGACGCTCAGCATTCTGCAGCAGCGCTCTTTGGTCGCCAAGCAGGGCAGCCTGAAGCTGCAGCAGGCGGGACGCGGGCTGGCGCTGGAACAGTGCATGCAGCTGGAGCGCGATTTGCAGGATATCTGGTTTGAGCACGGCGATTTGATGGAAGGCGTGCGCGCGCTGCTGATTGACAAAGACAAGCAGCCTAAATGGCAGTCCGGCAATCTCAAGCTGGCCAGCATCATTGACAATTTAACCGCTATTTCATAGCGCCGCAGCTGAACAGGCGCAGCGGACTTTGAACTCGGATCAGCAGGAGGAAATTCGCGCTCTGAAAATAATAAAATGAACAGCAGCGCTCTTTCATAAATCAACAAGTGATTATTAATTGGCAGTGAAATTAATATTGAAAGTTCCTTCTCTTTCGCCATATATGGCTCAGGGAGAAGGTTAGGATGAGGGGATTTTTTTAATAAAATCATCACTATGAGCAGTATTCAGAGCAAGTTTCCTTAAAAGGAGGGGGAATTCCTATTGTGAATTAAATATTGTTTAAAAAGTGACTTGTGAAAGAAGTCCAGCATGGATTTTAAATAAAAATATTGCCGCCTATGGAAGAGAGGTAAATATGGAGCAGGTTCAAGGAACAGCGCAGCAGCGCAAGCCCTCCCACCGCCTGGCTGGAATCTCCAGCATGGTGGGCACGACGATAGAATGGTATGACTTTTTCATTTATGGCGCGGCCGCGGCGCTGATTTTCAATAAGCTGTTTTTCCCTAACTTAGACCCGCTGTCGGGCGTGCTGGCGGCTTTTGCGACCTATGCGGTCGGCTTTATCGGGCGGCCTCTGGGCGGCATTGTGTTTGGCCACTTCGGTGACAAAGTCGGGCGCAAGTCCATGCTGCTGCTGACCCTGCTGCTGATGGGAGTGCCGACGGTGCTGATTGGCCTGCTGCCGACTTATGAATCAATCGGCTATTGGGCGGCTTTCCTCCTGGTCATCCTGCGCTTTGTGCAGGGCATGGCCATGGGTGGCGAATGGGGCGGCGCCGTGCTGATGGCGGTGGAGCATGCGCCCGAAGGCAAAAAAGGCTTCTGGGGTAGCCTGCCGCAGGCCAGCGCCGGCGGCGGGCTGATGCTGGCTTCCATGGCTTTATGGCTGGTTTCCTTGATGCCGGAGCCTATCCTGTTCAGCTGGGGCTGGCGCCTGCCGTTTCTGGCGAGCATCCTGCTGCTGGGTGTGGGCTGGTATATCCGGGTGAAAGTCCCTGAATCGCCTGATTTTGAAAAAGTGAAGGCGAAGGCTGAAGAAATCAAAGTGCCGGCTTTGCAGGTCTTTAAAAACCATCCGAAGCAAGTGCTGACGATTATTATCGCCCGCGCTGCTGAAAATGCCTGGTTCTATATGGCGTCGACCTTCGCTTTGGCTTATACCACCACGCAGCTGGGCATTCCGCGCCAGGACATCCTGTTCGCCACGATTTGCGGCGCCGGCGCAATCATGCTGATGACGCCGCTGTGCGGGCATCTGTCCGATAAAGTCGGCCAGCGCAATATGTTCATGTTCGGCCTGCTGGTGCTGGCGCTGTACTGCTATCCATTTTTCAGCATGCTCAATACCAAAGATCCGGTGCTGGTCTGGACGGCCATTGTCTTGGCGATTGGCGTGGTGTTTCCGATTATGTATGCGCCGCAGGCGCAGCTGTTTGCGCGCCAGTTCCCTGCAGAAATCCGCTACAGCGGCATTTCAATTTCGGTGCAGTTTGCCGGGGTATTAGGCGGCGGCTTGGCGCCGATGGTGGCCACAAAATTGCTCAGCATCGGCGGCGGCAGCCCGCATCTGATTTCAGCCTATATTTTAAGCATGGCGGCGGTCGCGATTCTCTGCACCTGCTTAATGCCGCGCGACCGCAGCTTTATTCAGCATAAGCAGTATCTGCCGGAAGCTGAAACCCGCTAAGGGGCTGTTTAAGCTGAAGATGCTGAGTGACTGAAACCGGTTCTGAAGAGGTAATGTCAGTCAATTAAGCGTAATTTCATTATTACTTATTGATAAATCTCCGCTAACCCCTCTTTTGTAAAGAGGGGAATGCTTTTGAATTCAAGACTATCCTGAATTTAAAAATACTCCCTCCTTTGAAAAAGGTGAGCAGCACTGCTGCGTAAGGGAAGGATTAAAAAGTTCTTAATTGACTGGCATTATTCTGAATAGGGCCGGTTTTATTCATTCCGGGGCTGCATCCGGCAGCCGGCATTGCGCAGCAATGGCCTTGGCGCTGCAGGCTGGGGCGTCAGCTGAAAAATTTTTAACAATAAGCTGCGTTTTGCCTTTTATGGATTATATTTTTTATATTTAAAAACAGTTATTTAGGGTTGTAAGTGCCGATTATTTCACACATTTCAGCCGCTATTGTTTACCGGAGCTAATAAATAAAAGACCGGCGGTGATTATTAATTAATCATAAAGGTGCTAATTTAAATCAGGCCGGAGCTGCAGCAGCAGCTCCGCTTTGAAGCGAAGGAGAAGTATATGGTGAAAGAAACTGTTTTCTGCCTGCTTCTGGCGGGCGGCGCATGCCGCGCAATGGCTTCATACCCGGTCAGGGAGCTGGAGCATTTGGATGACAGCGCCTTGCGCATGGTTTCCGGCCAGGCCGGAAGCGCCGCTGCCAGCCCTGACAGCGCGCCCCCCGTTCAGGTTCAAGATCAAATCCGCCAGATTTCCGGACAGGAAGCCGGCGGCGGCATCAGCGCCCTGACGCAGGCATTCCGCACTGATGAGCGCGGGGAAATATGGCTGGAGATCAGGCGCGGCGTGGTGTCCATCGGCGTCCTTGAGTTTTCGCTGAGTGTGGACGGCCTGAGGCAAATGGGGGAGGCGCTGGCCAAAGAAATAACCGCTTACTGATCGGCTGAAGCATGGATGCAGCCTGCCGGATTATATTTAAATGTATTTTAAGCAGAATTCAACGGAATGAATTTAAATGTGATCTGAATAAAAAAAACGCCCCGCGGGGCGTTTTTTACTGAGTCAGCCTTAAGCGGTTTTCGCTTCCAGCTGCGGCGCCAGCATGTGGCCGGTTTCTTCAAAGTTGATGTGCCAAGACAGCGCTTCGCGCAGCAGGTGAGGCGTTTGGCCGCCTTTCTCGCATGCGCGGTCAAAGTAGTCGTTCAGCGCATCGCGGTACATTGGGTGGGCACAGTGGTCAATGACAGCGCGGGCGCGTTCACGCGGCGCCAAGCCGCGCAGGTCAGCCAAGCCCTGTTCAGTCACCAGAATGTCAACGTCATGCTCTGCATGGTCAATGTGCGAGGCAAACGGCACAACCGATGAAATGTCGCCGCCTTTTGCAATCGACTTGGTCACGAAAATCGCCAAGTGCGCATTGCGCGCAAAGTCGCCTGAACCGCCAATGCCGTTCATCATTTTGGTGCCGCAGACGTGCGTAGAGTTGACGTTGCCGTAAATATCGAATTCAAGCGCGGTGTTGATGCCGATGATGCCTAAGCGGCGCACCAATTCAGGATGGTTGGAAATTTCCTGCGGGCGCAGCACCAGTTTGTCTTTGTACTGCTCAAGGTTGTTGAAGACTTTTTCGCCGTATTTTGCAGACAGGGTAATTGACGAGCCTGAAGCGAATTTCATTTTGCCGGCATCAATCAATTCAAATGTGCAGTCCTGCAGCACTTCAGAGTACATCACCAGGTCTTCAAAGTTGGAATCTTTCAAGCCAGTCAATACCGCATTGGCGATAGAGCCGATGCCGGCTTGCAGCGGGCCAAGGTCTTTAGGCAGGCGGCCTTCAGCCACTTCTTTTTCAAAGAAGGCGATCAGGTGGTTGGCGATGCCCTGCGTTTCATCATCCGGCTCAGTCACAGTAGACGGCGAGTCATGCAGCTCGCTGTTGAATACGATGCCGACGATTTTTGCTGGGTCAATGTTGATGGCTGTTGTGCCGATGCGCTCATCCACTTTGGTCAATGGAATCGGCTGGCGGGTCGGGCGGTATGAAGGAATGTAGATATCGTGCAGGCCTTCAAACGCCGGGCTTAAATTGGTGTTGATTTCAACAATCACTTCCTTGGCGAAAATCGCAAAGCTGGCGGAGTTGCCGACAGAAGTTGTTGGAATGATGCCGCCGTCTTCAGTAATCGCCACCGCTTCAATCACCGCGACATCCGGTTTTTTCAGCTGCAGGTTGCGCATCTGCTCAACAGTTTCAGACAAATGCTGGTCGATGAACATCACTTCGCCTTTGTTGATGGCTTTGCGCAGGGTGTTGTCAACCTGGAACGGCAGGCGGCGCGCAAGAACGCCGGCTTCAGTCAACTGCTTGTCGAGGTCATTGCCTAAAGACGCACCCGTAATCAGGGTGATTTTCAATGGGTTTGCCTGCGCCTGCTTAACCAGCGCCAAAGGCACAGCTTTCGCTTCGCCGGCGCGGGTGAAGCCGCTCATGCCTACTGTCATGCCGTCTTTGATAAAGGCAGCCGCCTGTTCAGCGCTGATGACTTTATCGTGAAGTGATGCTAAACGAATGCGATCTAAAGACATGTTTTACTCTCGTGGAATTCTTAAAACTGATACGGATTGTACCGGTCAAAAAAGCCATTTTGCATACCTGTTAGGCTAAGGTCTAATTTTTTGAGAAAATGCGGGTATAAGGATTTTTTATGATTTTTAATCTATTGTTTTTTAATGTAAAAAACAGGCTTGACTAAAGGGTGATCAAAGCCTGTTTGCTTAATATATGAACAGGTACTAAAAATGCTCGCTCAGGCTTTGCTTGATTTTCCCCAAAGGGCCACTGTTTAAAAGCTCATCGCTTTGCTGCTTTTTCAGCGGCAGTGAAATGACCGCTTCCAGTCCGCCCTGCGCGCGGTTATGGATAAAAAGCTGGCCTTCATGGATATCGACAATGCGCTTGACGATGGCCAGGCCCAGGCCGCTGCCCTGCACGGTGCGCGCGTCATTGCCGCGCACAAAAGGCTGCATCAGGTCGGCAATTTTATCCGCCGGAATGCCTTCGCCATGGTCAGCCACGCTGATCAGCAGCTGCTCATCATCGGCCTGCGCGGAAATTTCTATCGGCTCTGCGCCGTAGCGCTTGGCGTTGTTGATGAGGTTGCCGATCAGGCGCTTCAGCGACAGGCTGCGGGCCTGAATGACCGGCAGCTGCTGCGGCGTAAAGCGGATATCCAGCGGCTTGAACTGAATGATCAGCTCCTGCAGCAGCATATTGATGTCGGTATCCTGAGGCTCTTCATCTGAACCGTCGCGCATAAAGGAAATGAACTGATTCAGGATGGCGTCCATGTCCTCGACATCGTAAATCAGCCCTTCTTTTAAAAAGTCATCATCAGGCATCATTTCCGCGCTGAGGCGGATGCGGGTCAGCGGCGTGCGCAGGTCGTGCGAAATGCCCGCCAGCATGATGCGCCGGTCGCGCTCGGTCTGATCCAGAGTGTAAATCATGTGGTTGAAGGCCTGGTTGACTTCGCGGATTTCCTGCGGGCCGTGGTTGGTTTCCAGATAAGGCGCGGTTCCGCTCCTGCTGTAGCTGTTGGCGGCGTCCTGCAGGCGCTTCAGCGGGCGGTTCAGCTGGCGCACCAGGGTGAGAATGATGGCGGCGGAAATCAGCGGAACGCCCAGCAGCCAGCCGAAAATCAGCTCCGGGCTGTAGTTGGCGTAGGTTTTCAGCGGCTCACGCACCCAGTTGCCGTTCATTTCCGGCGTCTGCACCCAAATGCGCGGGCTGGGCTTGAACTGGAAGTACACTGTGGCCTGATCGATTTTCAGCTCTTTGGACAGCTTTGCTTCAATCTGATTGGTGAAGAACTCGGCGATGACTTTTTCCCGGACTGAAGGGTATTCCTTCGGGTCAGTGACATATTCCACCCCGACGCGGTTTTTCAGCCAGTCCTCAATATCGACTTCGGCATTGTTGTGGAACATGCGCAGCTCAGGATTGTTCAGCACCTCCAGCTCCAGCGCGAGATAGCGCGCATGCTGCTGAATTTCCGGCAGGTACAGGGTGCGCCAGAAAAACCACAGGGACATGAACAGGCTGAAGAAGACGACGGAAAGCACCAGCACGGTGGTGCGCATGGCGGCCGAGCGCGGCTTGACTTTGTCTAAAAAGCGTTCCCAATGAGTGCGCTTTTTTTCCTGATAGGCCGCGTACCGGGTAAATTCCTGCGGGTCAATGGGGTCGAGTTTCACGCTGTATCCTGGATCCAAAGTTAAAATGTTTAAACAGTAAACCGTATCCCGCGAGTTCAGGCCATCCGCAGCGGTTTGAGGCGGGAAGTGTTGAATATTTAAAGTTTCTGCGGTTTTATTATTGAAATGCCGCATGCCGCCGGGTGTTGCGCAGCGGGGCATTGCGCTGCAAGGCGGCTTTCCTGCGCAGGCAGCAAAAGCAAGGCGAACCGCAGCTTAATGCATGCCATTGCAACTTAATGGAAGGGCTCCGCAGCGCAAGCGCTGGGAGCCCTTTTATGGCGAATTATTCCGCGCCGTCTGGAACAAAGACATAGCCCACGCCCCAAACCGTTTGAATATAGCGCGCGCGGGCCGGGTTTTCTTCCACCAGGCGGCGCAGGCGCGACACCTGAACATCAATCGAGCGTTCCATCGCGCCCCATTCGCGGCCGCGGGCAAGGTTCATCAGCTTGTCGCGGGTTAAGGGTTCACGCGGATGCTGCACCAGGGCTTTCAGCACGGCAAATTCGCCGGTGGTTAACGTCACCACCTGGCCTTCGCGGGTCAGGGTGCGGGTAGACAGATCAAGCGACCACGGGCCAAAGCTCACCACTTCCATCTGCTGGCTCGGCGCGCCCGGCACTTCGCGCACCTGGCGGCGCAGCACCGCGCGGATGCGCGCCAGCAGCTCATTCGGGTTGAACGGCTTCGGCAGGTAGTCGTCTGCGCCGGCTTCAAGCCCGGCAATGCGGTCAGAGTCGCTGCCGCGCGCGGTCAGCATGATAATCGGGGTGTCAATATTGGACTGGCGCAGGCGGCGGCAGATGCTTAAGCCGTCTTCCACCGGCAGCATGAAATCCAGCACGATCAGGGAGAACAGTTCCCGCTGCAGAAGGCGGTCCATTTGCGTTGCATCGTGCGCGGTTTTGACTACAAAGCCTTTATCTTCCAGAAAGCGCTGCAGCAGCGTACGCAAGCGCACATCATCATCGACAACCAGAATGCGTTCAACGCGGTCGGTATCGGCGTGTACGGCATCAGTTTTTTCAGCAGGTACGACTAAACTCATGATGTGCTCCTTATTCTTTATTGTCTTCGTAACAAAAGTTGGCATCGCTTGAGTATACGATTCATTTGTATCTGTTTACTATGTTCTAAAGCAACAAATATCGCAGTTAAAATCAAGACATAGATACCAAATGCATACATGCATTGGCGGAATATTCTGCGCGCTTCCAGCGGTTAAATTCATGTTTCATTAAAACTTTAAGGCAAAAATGTGAAATTGCGGTGAATTGGCAATAAAGGCCGCGGATAAATTAATGAAAACAGCTATGGATTTTATAGCCTTGGTCTTTATAATCATGGCTTTTAGAACTTATCCTTGTGGGATCACATACGATGACTGACTTAGTTCAGCAGTTGGCAAAAGAACTTGCCGTACGTCCAAATCAAGTTGAAGCTGCCATTAAATTGATTGATGAAGGTGCCAGCGTTCCATTCATTGCGCGTTACCGTAAAGAGGTAACCCAGGGCTTAGACGATACGCAGTTGCGCCAGCTCGATACGCGCTTATCGTATTTACGTGATTTATATGAACGCCGCGGAAAAGTCATTGAATCGCTGAAAGAACAAGACAAATTATCAGACGATTTGCTGGCCCGGGTAAACGGCGCCGAAACCAAAAATGCATTAGAAGAAATTTACGCGCCTTACCGTCCGAAACGCACCAGCAAGTCATTTAAAGCCAAAGAGGCCGGCTTAGGCCCAATCGCGGAAAAAATCCTGGCGGAAGCGGCTGACCCGGCAGCAGCCTTGGCCGGCTTCAGCCATGCGGATTATCCGGACACGGAAAGCCAGCTGGACGCCATTCAGCACATTCTGATTGATGAATGGGCGCAGAATATTGCCCTGACGGCTGAGCTGAAAGCTGCCTTTGCCAAAACCGCGCTGCTGAAAAGCTTAGTCGCAAGCGACGAGAAAAAAGAAGTCGGCAAAAAATTCCGCGATTACTTTGATTTTTCAGAAAGCCTGAACAAAGTGCCTTCACACCGCCTGTTGGCGATGCTGCGCGGCCGGCAGGAAAACGTGCTGGGCTTAAAAGTTGATGGCGATGACCATGCGCCTTTGGCCCGCATTGAAAGCGAATACAGCCTGGATGCCATTCAGCCGCAAAGCCGCCAGGACTTCTTAAAGCAGACTGCCAAGCTGTTCTGGCTGGGCAAGGTGCGCCCTGCAATTGAGCATTCGCTGCTGACTGAAAAGCGCATGGCTGCGGAAGCGGAAGCGATGAATGTGTTTGCGGAAAACCTGCGCCACCTGCTGCTGTCTGCGCCTGCCGGCGCGCGCTGCACGCTGGGCGTAGACCCGGGCATCCGCACCGGCGTGAAGCTGGCGGTTGTCAATGCATCCGGCGATGTGCTGGCGCACAGCACGGTTTATCCATTTGCGCCGAAAGATGACAAAGCCGGCGCTATCGCAGAGCTTGCGCGCCTGTGCCGCGAATTCAATGTGGATTTAATCGCCATCGGCAACGGCACCGCCAGCCGCGAAACCGAAGCGGTTGTGGCAGAAATGATGGCTGCCAACCCTGAGCTGAAATTGACCCGCGTTTCAGTTTCTGAAGCTGGCGCGTCCGTATATTCAGCGTCTGAACTGGCCTCGAATGAGCTGCCTGAGCTTGATGTGTCAATCCGCGGCGCAGTGTCGATTGCGCGCCGCCTGCAGGACCCGCTGGCGGAACTGGTGAAGATTGATCCGAAATCCATTGGCGTAGGCCAGTATCAGCATGATGTCAACCAGACCGGTTTGGCGAATACGCTGGATGCCGTGGTGGAAGACTGCGTGAACGCGGTAGGCGTAGACGTCAATACCGCTTCAGCGGCCATTCTTGGCTACATTGCCGGCCTAAACAAAGCCATTGCGCAGCAGATTGTCGAATACCGCAAGGAAAACGGCCGTTTCGACAACCGTCAGGCGCTGAAAAATGTGCCGCGCCTGGGCGAGCGCACCTTTGAACAGGCTGCCGGCTTCCTGCGCATTCAGGACGGTTCTGAGCCTTTGGATGCCTCTGCGGTTCACCCAGAATCTTATGCCTTAGTAGGAAAAATCGCCGAAGCCAAAGCGGCGGCGGTAAAAGACATCATCGGCAACAGTGAAATCATCCGCCAAGTTGACGCTTCAGCCTTTGCTGATGAGCAGTTTGGCCTGCCGACTATTCAGGACGTTTTGTCAGAACTGGAAAAGCCGGGCCGTGATCCGCGTCCTGAGTTCCGCACGGCGAAGTTCCGTGACGACATTACGCAGGTATCGCAGCTGACTGAAGGCCTGCAGCTGGAAGGCGTAATCACCAACGTGACCAATTTTGGCGCATTTGTCGATGTCGGCGTGCATCAGGACGGCTTGGTGCATATTTCTGAGCTGGCGAATGAGTTTGTGGCAGATCCGCATAAAGTGGTGAAGCCGGGTCAAATCGTACAAGTACGTGTACTAACTGTAGATGCTGAGCGCAGCCGCGTGAACCTGTCGATGCGCCCTGAGGGTTCAGAAGCGCCGAAAGCGCCGCGCCAGCCGCGCCGTGAACAGGGTCAAAATCAGGAACAGCGCGGTGAGCGCAAGCCGCAGGGCAAGCGTCCGCAAGGCCGTCCAAGCCATGATAAAAATCATGAGCATAAGGACAAAGCGCCGCGCCATGGCCATAAGCCGCAGGCAGCTAAACCGCAGGAAAATAAAATCGGCGGTTTAGGCGCATTATTGCTTCAGGCAGGGATTAAAGGTTCAAAGTAATCTTTAGCCTCTAAAAGAAAAACCTCCCGATTGGGAGGTTTTTTTATTGCGCTAAGGAAGCATTAAGCATGCAGCAGCGGCACAATCCAGCTGACTAAAATCAGCATAATGCCCAAATGCCCCAGCTTGCGTGTGACATAAATCAGCTTGGACGGCGGCTGTTCCAGCTGTCTGGCATATTCTTCCAGACTCGCGCCCTGCGGGGCTTTGCTGCTGAATAAAAACGCGGCTAAGTCGATGCAGATTAACAGCGTTCCGGCATCCGCCAGCACTTCCATCAAGTCATAATGGGGAGAAGACAGCGCCATGCCGATCTGATAGCACAGGAATAAGGCGAAGGCCACGCATGCATACTGCACGAAAATCAAAAAAATCCGCATAAAACTCTAATATCTTCAAAATTGCCAAAGATTATACAAGCCTATTCAAGATGGCGCACCCTCCCTAAAGCGGCTGCATAAACTGCGCAAAATTCTGCTTTTCCGCCATTTCCAGAAATTCATCGCCCAGGCGCTGGCTTTCAGCCACTGACTGCTTCCACAGCCTGATCCGCTGCTGCTGATCCAGGCCCTTTAAAGTAAAGTCTTTGCGGTCAGGCAGGCGGCCCAGAGGCAGGCTGCGCAGATAGTCCGCCGAAGGCGAGAGCAGCAGGGTGCGCGCCTGATTTTCCGGGCTGGCTTTGCGGCTTTTCAGCATTTTGTCGAACCAGCCGGGGGTAATGCTGTCGGTAAAATGCGGATACAGCACAATGCCCTGGCTGCTGAACGGCAGATCCAGATGATAGTCAATCAGCCCGCCGTCACGGTAGCTGCCTTGCGGCGCATCCTGAATGCCGCGCACGGCGGCCATTACGCCGGGGATTGAGGCGGAAGCCATCAGCCAGTCCAGCGCATTGCCTGAATTTAAGGTTTGATAATGTGTCGTGAAGTCATCGCTGACTTGAAACTGCGGGCCGGCAGCCGGCTGGCTGATCACCCGCTGCATAAAATGGCGGCTATGCCTGCGGCCAAGCGCATTGCTGCCGATAATCCCCGCCACTGAAGCCAGCAGAGGCAGCGCTTTGTCGCTTGCAAACAAGTGGCGCGCCTTGACTGAAAGCACAGTTAAATGCAACTGAGGATGATCAATCAGCCGCTGCTGCTGCCCGCCGAGCAAATCCAGCAGCATGTTTTTGCAGATTTCCGCGACTTCAAAGCGCGGCATCTTTTGATCAAAATGCAAATGAGTGTACAGCTCAGCTAGGCGCTCCGTGCCGGCTTTTGCGCCCCAGGCCGCAATGCTGGCAAAGCGCCAGGCGCCAATGGATGAGCCGATCAGGGTGCGCCGGCGCGGCGAGCGCGGCAGGAAACTTCCGAAAACCGCCTGATCCAGCCCCTGAATGCCGATGCCTTTTGGCCCGCCGGCCGCGCCCGGCAGAATATCCACTTGGCTGGCCTGCAGGCCTTCTTTTGCAATCAGCTGCTGTGCAATTGCGCCAGCGCGGATGGTCAGAGCGGGGGAGCGCTTTTGCAGAATTTGGGTCATGGCGTCGCCTGAAAATACACATGTGCATTTATTCTATGGCAAAGCCGGGCTGACCCAATGGCGATAAGCGCCCAATCATGACTGCATAGTCATTTTCGCCCCGGCTGAATGCGGTTTTGTGCCAATCGGCTGCATTCAATTGCGCGCTGCTTTCCCGGATTGCCGTTGGCGCACTGCAGCGCAGTCCATTTCAGAATTGAAAAAACCGCCTTGTATTGTCAATGCAAGGCGGCCTTAAAAAGCGGGTTCGGCTGAGTTAAAAATGATGGAACTGAACGCCCAGCGAGGCTAAGCCATAGCGCTTATCCAGCCGGTCTGCGGTGATGCTGTTGTATAAAAATGGAATCTGCCCGACAAAATTGCGCTGATACAGTTCGCCCTGCAGGAACCCTGTGATTTGGGGCGTAAAATCATAGCTGAATTTAGCGCCTAAGGTATGGTTGTCCTTAATGGCCTGATTGCCAAAGCTGCTGACCCGGTCATCAATGCTGTCGCGCCATAAGCGCTGATACTGGTAAGCCAGCTGGCTTTCAAACTTTTTGTAGCGCCAGTTCCATGAACCGCCGGCGCTGGCAAAATAGCTGTCATAGTTCAGATCCTGCTGCACATCCAGCCCATAGTCGCTGGCGTTTCCCTGAACGTTCAAGTCGGTGAGGGTCACGCCGCCCACATCGCATGGGCGCGCTAAATTGCCGGTGTACTGATTGCTGCCGTTGACTGCGACATTTATTAAGCAGCCCTGATACAGCGCCTGGATATCCAAGCCGCTGACTTCAACTTTGCTGTAGCCGAGGCTGGCGAAGGCGTTCAGCTGATTCATCGGATTCAGCCGGTGTGAAAAAATGGCGTCCAGCTGCAGCTGCCAGTCTTCCGGCGAGTCTACGCTGATCTGATTGAAGGTCTGCGTGTTGACTTGGGTTGGGGTGGTTTTGCTCAGTGTGTCTGCCTGATTCAGCCAGAAGCTGCTGCGGAAGCTGACCGCATCATTTTTGCTTAAATTGAAGGCCGGGCTGAAGCGGGCGCCCAGTAGGGCGCTGTGAATTTTATTGCGGTCATGGCCGTAGTCAATTTCACGGCGCCAGTAAGCGCCTTCAATCGACCATGCCGGGCTGAAGTCGTATAAGGTGGCCAGATGAAAGCCCTGATAGTCGCCTGCCGATGTATCGGTGATGCCTTCATTTTCCCTAAGGTCAAATACATCAATCGTGTCATTGAGCGCATCCGCCGCCAAGGTGACGTGCAGCGCCGAGCTTGAAGAGTCAGCAGTCAGGTCTTTGGCTTGAAGGAAAAGGTCGCTTGGAGCAGCTGCGCTGTGCAATGAAATGAAAAGGCCGCTGCAGAATAATGCAAGTTTGCGCTGCATAGTTAACACCACTCAAAGTTAAGCCTAAAAAAGCAAAAGCCAGTTCGGAAACTGGCTTTGAAGCGGTGGTCAGTTCAGTTTGAAGTAGGCTGTGAGCGTGCTGCCGATAAAGCTGTCTCCGCCAAAATTGGCAGCAGCCGCGGTCAGTCCAAGGCTGGCGTCAACCACATAGGTCATTGGCAGAACAAAAGCGGTGACGCTGACGGTGTCATTGGCGGCCAGCTTGTTTGCATAAATAGTGTAGTTGGTTTGTATAAATTCATTGCTGTCAATCAGGTTCTGCAGCGAAATGACGCCGCCGTTTGCTGCAATATTGACATCACTGGTCAGCGTGATGCTGGACTGGCTTACGCCGCTTACCGTAGAGGCAATACTGATTTTGGTTCCGGCAGGAATCACCGCCGATGTAATGGCGCCGCTGCTGCTGTAGTTTAAGGCAATATTGCTGATGGATACGTCCAGCGTTTGCTGCAGGGCGCCGCGCTGCACCGCCAGATTAAAGGCTAGCTTCACCGTGTCTTTCAGCGCCGTGCTGGCATTGTCCAGCTTGAAGTCGACGGTCAGCGCATTGCTGATGCCGGCTAAGTTGATCGGCAAAGGCGCGGCGCTGCTGGAATTTTTAAGCTCAGCGATTGACTTGCCGGCCAGGCTGAAGCCGGAATACACTGGCGCTTTTACGCTGTCCTGAATGGCGCTCAATACCGCTGGATCTGATGCAATGGCGGTTTGCAGGCTGGCGGCGGGTGCATCAGGATTGCTGGCAACTGCAGCCAAAGCATTTGAAATTGTGCTGATGTTGCTGTTGATTTTGGTTTTATCAATACTGACGGCATTATCGCCTGTTTGCTGAGCAGCCTTGCTGACAGACGCATCCAAAATGCCCTGCAGCGCAGCAGCATTAATTGCCACGCTGCCTGCATTGAATAGCGGGGCGTTCTGAACTTGCTCTGCAATGGATTCGAAAGCGATGGCTGTAGCCTGCTCTGAAGTCAGATCCGCCGCCTGCAGGCCGTCTTCAATCTGGTTGGCAAGCTGCTGCACCATAAAAAGAACGGCCATATCCTGCGATGATCCTTCAGCTGCCGGGTCAAACTTAGACAGATCGAAGCCCCGGCTTTCAAGCGTATTTATGGTGCCTGCCGATAAGCCGAGTTTTTCCAGAATGGGCTTAATGCCGGAATTCTGGCTGGAGCCTGAATAGGATTGCAGGGTGGTCAGCGGCGTGACATGAATGCCTCCGCTCAGGTTCTGCAGATTGACTGCTTTCAGTTTCAGCGTGCCGGTAAATGGCAGGCCGGTGACGGTGTCTGTGCCGCCGGTAATGGTAAGGGCTGAGCTTTGGCATGTTTCCTGAGTGCTGAAACTGAAACTTCCGTCACTTTCGGTTTCAACAAAAACCGGCTGGCCGTTGGCGTCTTCACAGTCATCAAACTGAACTGTGGCATTGGCTAAATAAAAGTCAACCGCTGTGCCGCTGACGGTTTTAGGCTGAAATGGCGTTGCGCTGTTGTAATTATTGCTGCCGCCGCAGGCGGTTAATACTGCGGATAAGGCTACGGCTAGAACTGAATACTTAAAGGTGTTATTAAACATTATTTTCCCCTAAAAGATAGTTATTAGATGCTGTTCTGTGGTTATAGCAAAAAAAATAAGCAAAAAAACACACAGCCCAGCGCGCATATAAGCTGCCCGCAGGAGTTTTTGCGCAATAAAGTTATGAAATCAAAATATTATTTCAATGATTCTCTGAATGAGTTATTTGATTTTATGGGTATTTTTTAATCAATTTTGCAAAGTAAAGCATTAAAAATTACTTGAATATTTTTTTAAATTCATTGGTAACATTTTGTATTTCATGTAATTTTAACTTAAAAGTGTTTTCAGTAAAATGGCTTTGAGCTGCTGAAAAAAGCGAAGGCCGGCCGTCAGTCAATTGGCCAGCCTGCGCAGGATGATCAGCGCTTATTTGAAAATCCGCCAGATGGCAAGCAGGCTGGCCAGCGCAATTAAAACAATAGAAGCATACCACGGCGCAATCACTGCAACAGACAGCAGAACCGCCATCAGGCTGCCGAAAATCCAGCTGCGCTTCTGCTGATGCTCCATCTGCAGGCGCATGCGCTGCAGCTCATGCAGCTGTTTGGCATGCCAGGCTGACTGGTTTTTCAAGCCGTTCAGGCTGTCAATCATCAGGGTTGGCCAGTCCTGCGCGCCAAGCAGCAGGTCAGGAATCTTCTGCCCCAGCTCTTTCAGGTTTTTCTGCGGGTTCATTTGCGCCTTGATCCAATCACTGAGGATTGGCTTCGCCAGGCTCCAAATGTCCAGTTCAGGGTATAAGTCTGTGCCTAAGCCTTCCACATGCACCAGAGTTTTCAGCAGCAGCATCAGCTGCGGCGGAATTTCCAGATGGAAGCGCCGCGCAATATCCATCACGCCAATCAGGATGCCAGCAAAGTCCAGCTCATGCATCGGCTTGGACACCATCGGCCCGACGGTGCGGCGCATTTCGCGCGCCAGCGCATCCTGATCGGTGCCGGGCGGAATCCAGCCGGCCTGATGCACAATCTGAATCAGCTGCATGAAGTCGCTGTTCATGACTGCCAGCAGCATGCGCGCCACGGTCATTTGGTCGTGTCTGGACAGCTCGCCCATAATCGCGCAGTCCAGCGCAATAAAGCGCGGATTGACCGGATTGATGGTCTCGACAAAGACGTTGCCGGGGTGCATGTCGGCATGGAAGAAGTTGTCGCGGAAGACCTGGGTAAAGAAAATGGTCAGGCCTTTTTCCGCCAAGTCCCTGCGGTCCATGCCCAGCTTGTCAAAGGTTGCAGTATCTGAAATCGGCACGCCGGTAATGCGCTCCGCCACCATCACGTCTTTGCTGTCCATATAGACTTCTGGCACGTACATCATGCTGGAGCCGGTAAAATAGTGGCGCATGCGGCGGGTATTGTCGGCTTCCAGCGTCAGGTCCAGCTCTTTCAGGATAATCTGGCGGTAGTCCTGAATGATTTCAGACAGGTGCAGGGCGCGGGCGGCTTCAAGGCGCTTTTCCAGAAAATTGCCCAGCCATTCTAAAATTTCAAAGTCCTGCAGAATTTGGCTGCGGATGTCGGGGCGGGTGACTTTCACCACCACTTCGCGGCCGTCATGCAGGGCAGCGGTATGCACTTGCGCAATTGAGGCCGCTGCTAAAGGCTGTTCATCAAAGCGGGCAAACAGGGTGCCGATGTCGGCCTTCAGCGACTGCTGAATGCGCATTTTCGCCACATCTGAGCCGAAAGGCTTGACCCGGTCCTGCAGCAGCACCAGCTGCTGCAGGACTTCAGGCGGAATCAGGTCGCGGCGGGTGGACAGCAGCTGCCCCAGCTTAATCGCCAAAGGCCCCATATCTTCCAGCGCCTGCTTCAGCTTGAGCGGATTCTTGCGCTCCCTGCTGGACCACGCGGCCGGGTGCATGCGGATGACGCGCAGGATATGGCGCGTTTTTTCAGGCAGCTCTTCCGCAGGGAACAACGTGTCGAGTCTATAGTGCGCGGCGATGCGCCAAAGGTCGAGTAAACGTGTAAGGTGCGGAATCATAAGAGCAAATACCTAGTTTTGAGTTGTATCTTGTAAAGCGTCAATTTGCGCCTGCAGCTGCCGGATTTTGGCTTCTACGCGGTCTAAATTCTGATTAAGCAGGCGGGTATCCTGATTTAAGTCATCCATCTGCCAGCGCGGCGCCAGCAGGCCGGAGTCCTCTTTCAAGGCGTCTTCGGCAAAGAACAGATGGCTTTGCAGCGCGCGCTTCAAATGCTTCGGCGCCAGCTGGATTTTGCCGATTTCATGCGCGAGGGCGGGGCCGATCCACGGCGATAAATGCGCGGCCAGGTCAGGCTCGGCCTGGCTGATGATGCGCTGAATCTCCTGCAGCATGCGGTAGTCGCCCTGCACAGGAATCGTGCCGACCTCATCCGCCAGCAGCAGCCGGATCAGTTCAACCGTGTTTTTGACCTGCAGCGTGGCCGTGGCTTCGGTCATTTGAGCGGCCTGTTCAAACGGGCGCTGCTCAAAAATGGAAGCGCTTTCAGCATGCCCCGCGGCGGTTGGCTCCAGGCGGACTTTGCCGTCATCAAAGAACACATCAACCGACAGCTGCGGCGAGGCAATCACGACCCGCAGCATTTTGCCTTGCAGCGTGTTGAGCTGGATGCGGCTAAGCGCATCCAAATCAATGACATGGTGAATTAATCGTTCGGCGGCGCCCAGCGCTAGAATTGCCCACATAAGTCTGACCTGAGCCGCTTAGAGCTTAAAGCCGCGGTGAACCGCGACAATGCCGCCGGTCAGGTTATGGTAGTCGCAGTTCTGGAAGCCGGCATTTTCCATCATGCCTTTCAGCGTGCGCTGGTCGGGATGCATGCGGATCGATTCGGCCAGGTATTTGTAGCTTTCAGCGTCATTGGCGATGATTTTGCCCATGACCGGCAGCGCGGTGAATGAATACAGGTCGTACAGCTTGGAGAACGGCTCAAATACCGGCTTGGAGAATTCCAGCACCAGCAGGCGGCCGCCCGGCTTCAGCACGCGGTACATGGCTGCCAGCGCTGCGTCCTTATCGGTCACGTTGCGCAGGCCGAACGAAATGGTCAGCAGGTCAAAGCTGTTGTCCGCAAACGGCTCTAAAGTTTCCGCATTGGCTAAAACGAAATCGACATTGGTGCAGCCGGCGTCAATCAGGCGGTCACGGCCGACATTCAGCATCGATTCGTTGATGTCTGACAGCACCACATGGCCTGCCGGGCCGACTTCACGGCTGAAGACTTTGGCCAGGTCGCCTGTGCCGCCGGCAATGTCCAGCACATGCTGGCCGCGGCGCACGCCGGACATATTGATCGCGAAACGCTTCCACAGGCGGTGAATGCCGAATGACATCAGGTCATTCATAATGTCGTATTTGCTGGCCACGGAATGGAATACTTCCGCGACTTTCTGCGCTTTGTCTTCGCTGCTGACGGTCTGATAGCCGAAGTGCGTGGTTGCGCCGACGTTGCCGGTATTGGCGCCGCGCGGCAGGTTGTATTTCGGCACTGAGCCGGCTGCCGGCGCATCGGTCAGGCGCTGCTCTAAGGACTGCTGCTGGCCCTGCGGCGCGCCCTGCGGCAGCGGTTCGGTTAAGAATGGACTCGCGGTGTCTTTATTTTGTGCCGGTTCCGCCGCTGCGGCCGGCGTTTGATTTTCATTAGACATGAGAGTCGCTCCTAACAGAAAAATAGGGTGAATGCTGCGGTGCATGCATGATGACAGATTCTTGGCGCTTATACAGCAGTCATCATGCAATTGTTATGAATAATATACAGAAAAGTTCACGTTTTGCGCGCAGGCTTTACTGGAATGGCGCAGCATCGCCGGCATGCACTTTTGCGATAATCTGCCGTTCAACCGCGCTGAAGTCTTTGACGAACTTCTCTGCAGACTTTAGCGGTTTCATGGCCAAAAAGCCATCCTGCATGAATTCATACATGACGTTGAAACTGTATTTGGCGGCTGCGCCCTTGCACATTTTAAAGGCGGCGTAGACCACAAATGAGCGCATGTAGGTGTCCAGGCTTTTGCCCAGCAGATCCAGCAGATCCAGCTGCTGCAGGCGCCCCTGGCCCTGATCCAGCTTTAAGTAGGTCTGGCGCATCATCTCATCGCTCAGCGCTTCATGGGGATGATAGTCCTGCAGCAGCTGCATGGCGACCTGCTCATCCAGCTGCACCGCGAGAATCGCCAAAGACACGCCGGAGGTGCCGGTTTTAATGGCATTTGCCGGAATCAGCTTTTCGGCTTTGTGGGCATATTTGTTCAGGCGGGCAATCTGCTGCGCCAGCGCGTCAAAGTCCGGCCCGCCGTATAGCCGGTTCAGGAAGTATTCCGCCATCAGCGCATTCTGCTTTTCGGCAAAATGCCGGGCGTGGGTGCGCTGCATGCGCAGTTTCTGCCAGGCCTGCACATCCTGCAGGCGCTGGTAGATTTCCGGGTTCTTATGGTAGTTCAGCTGGTAATACAGCTCTAAAAGGCCATCTAAAGCGGCAAGCTTGGACATGCGGCGTCTCAATTATTTTCAGGGTTGTGCAAATTTTAGAGCCAGTTGCCTCCGCCCGCTATGACAAATTGACTGAAAATTGCCCTGCAGGCAGCCAGTCTGCACAAAAAAATGCTGCATAAAACTGCGGATTGGGCATTCAGGGCGCTTAAAGGCTTGGTTATACTGCAGATTAACAACAAAAGATCAGAGAATAATATGGCTGCACAGGACAATCAAATTAAGCTGATGGACCCGGATCAATTATCGCTGGAACTGGTCGAGGCGCAGTACGCCCTGAAAGAAACCAGAGGCAAGAGCAACGCCAAAAGCGTGCTGATTCTGGTCAGCGGCATTGAGCTGGCCGGCAAGGGAGAAGCGGTCAAGCAGCTGCGGGAATGGGTCGATCCGCGCTACCTGCGGGTTAAGGCGGATGCGCCGCAGGCCTTTAACCATAAGCAGGCCTTCTGGCAGCCGTATGCGCGCTTCATTCCGGCTGAAGGGCAGATTATGGTGATGTTCGGCAACTGGTACAGCGACCTGCTGTCCACCGCGATGCATGTGTCGAAGCCGATTGATGAAACCATGTTTGACGAATACACGGAAAATATGCGCGCTTTTGAGCAGGACCTGAAAAACAACAGTGTGGATGTGATTAAGGTCTGGTTTGACCTGTCCTGGAAGTCGCTGCAGAAGCGCCTGGATGATATGGCCCCCGGCGAAATGCACTGGCATAAGCTGCATGGCCTGGACTGGCGCAATAAAAAGCAGTACGACAGCCTGCAGAAGCTGCGCCAGCGCTTTACCGATGACTGGCAGGTGATTGACTGCGAAAATGAGGAGGAGCGCGACCAGCAGTTTGCGCAGCATATCCTGCGCGCGCTGCGCCATTGCCCGGAACACCTGAGCAAGGCCAAAGGGAACTGGAATCAGGCTCAGGTGCCGGAATGCTTATTGGCGCCGTCTGAAAGCGCGCTGGAAAAAGAGGAATACCAGCAGGAGCTGAAAAAGCTCAGCAAGAAAGCCGCTGAAGCGATGCGCCTGGACAGCCGCAATGTGGTGATTGTGTTTGAGGGCATGGACGCGGCTGGCAAGGGCGGCGCGATCAAGCGCATTGTAAAAAAGCTCGATCCGCGCGAATATGAAATCCATACCATTGCTGCGCCGGAACAGTATGAGCTGCGCCATCCGTATTTATGGCGCTTCTGGAGCAAAATCCTGCCCGAAGAAAAGATCAGCATTTTTGACCGCTCATGGTACGGCCGCGTGCTGGTTGAGCGCGTTGAAGGCTTTGCCAGCGATGTGCAGTGGCAGCGCGCCTATGAGGAAATCAGCCGCTTTGAAAAAGACCTGCATGACAGCCAGACGGCGGTGATTAAATTCTGGCTGGCGATCAGCAAGGACGAGCAGGAAGCGCGCTTCAAGGCGCGGGAAGGCACGCCGCATAAGCAGTTTAAAATTACCGCGGAAGACTGGCGCAACCGCGAGCGCTGGGATGACTACCTGAAGGCTGCGGCTGACATGCTGGAGCGCACCGATACGGCCTATGCGCCGTGGCATGTGATCGCCGCCAATGACAAAAATTCCGCGCGGCTGGAAGTGCTGCGCGCGATCCTCAGGCAGCTGAAGGCGGAATAGGCTGCCCGGCTGCGCATGGCGCGCTTACTGCACCGCTGCGGCCTGAGCCTGCTGCTTCTGCTGGATGCTTTTGGCCAGGCGGTAGCAGTCTTCAACATGCGCATCGGCGACTTTTTTCATCACGAAATAGCCCAGCCCGGCGGCGATGGCCTGCCCGCCAAGCGGAATAAACTTGCTTACCTGCTTGGTGATGTATTTGGCGGCTGCATTGTTGATGGATTTTTTCACCGCGGTGCGGGCCACCACCAGTCCGGAAAATTCAACGCCGCGCTTGCGCAGCTCATGCCAGTGCACCTGCTTGGTGGCCGGGTCATAAACGCTGATCTGCTCGGGCGATAAGCCGAAGCGGGTGTTAATGTCGGGAATCAGCTGCGAAAGAATGCCGACATCAATCACCACATCAAAAAACGGCACGGGCACGATGGCTGCGCCTGCAGAACAATAGGCGCGCTTTTTGGCCAGTTCCAGGCATTCGGCGCGGATGAGTTCTAAATTCAGGCGGGGGTCGATCGCATCAGGAATATGGTCTATTTTCATCGGGGGCATACCTTCGGTTTTATGCGGGCTGTTCTAATAAAGTCTCAGCAGACCCTATCAAGATACTTGTTTTAAAATATTTTTTGAACTGAATTTTGCGGTCAAAGCGGCATAGACAGGGCAGTAAGTATAGTCAATAATCTTGAGGGTTTTGTCGTTTCAGCGCGGGAGATAGAGTAAAGATGGCCATTCATGTGATTCAGAGTCAGCGCATTGAGGTTTTGCTGGAAGAAATGCTGCGGGCGGGCCATCAGCCATCTGCCAATCCTCTGGAGGCCCTGAAACCCCAGCATTTTATTGTGCCGTCGCCTGCGGTGCAGGCCTGGCTGACGGTCAAGCTGTCCGAGCATCAGGGCATCAGCGCCAACCGCCTGTTCCATCAGCGCATCCGCGCCTTTCAGTGGTTTGCCTATCAGGCGGTGCTGGACGATAAGGAAAAAGTCCGCAAGGCCAATATTCCGCGCATGATTTTAAAATGGCGCTGCTATCAGACTTTAAAGCCCTATATTCAGGCTGCCGAAAATCCGCTGGCGCCGGAGCATCCGCTGCACAGCATTATCCAGCGCATTTATGACAGCGCGGCCCGCTTAAGCAGCGCTGCCGAGCAGCAGCTGAAAAAACAGGGCATGCTGTACTGGGTGTCGGAACAGGTGTCGCGCCTGTTCAGCAATTATATGGAATACCGCGGCCACTGCTTCAAGCAGCATGGCGCGGGGCAGGCCTGCGACTGCAGCGGCAACTGGCTGAAAGACTGGGGCAGAAATCAGCCGCTGGATTTGGAGCGCCAGTTTTTTCAGGCGCAGGAGGCTTTTCCCGGGCTGGATTCCAGGGAAGAGCTGCAGCAGCGGAAGCAGGCCTCCGGCTTCGCCAAAGCGCAGGCGCAGCAGCTGGAGCAGTGGCAGCGCTGGCTGTGGCACAGCGAGTTTCATGCCGACTTTGAATTGATGCAGGGCATTGATGAGGATTTTTGGGCCATCCTGGACAATCCCGCCCTGCGCCCGGCAGCCTTAGCCCGGCTGCCGAAACAGGTGGCGCTGTTCACCGTGCTGGACCTGCCGCCGAGCCAGCTGGCGTTTTTGCGCCGCTTGGGCCAGTACATCAATATTCTGATTCTGCATTTCAACCCCTCGCAGGAATACTGGGCCGACACGGTCGACGCCAACTGGAAAAAGCAGTATGACGTCAAGCTGAAGCAGCGCTTCAAGGACCGGCATCCGCAGGCGTCTGACCGGGAAATTGAGGCATTCTTTGAAAAATACACGCTGGAATACGGCCAGCTGAAGGAATCGCGCCATCCTTTGCTGACCCGCTTCGGCAAGCAGGCGCGCGACCATTTTTCCCTGCTGGTGAATCTGGCCGCCGGCGAAAATGGCGAAGAATGGGACGATCAGTTTCCGCTGGATTACCGCAATCATCTGCTGGGCAAGGTGCAGTACGACATTCTGAATCTGGCCGAGCCTGAATCCGGCAGTTTTGCGCTGTGCCCTGAAGATGACTCGATCCGCCTGCATGTCTGCCATTCCGCGCTGCGCCAGCTGGAGGTGCTGAAAGACCAGCTGACCTTCTGGCTGTCGCAAGGCCCGGCGGATCAGCCCCGTTCGCCAAGCGATATTCTGGTGCTGAGCCCGAATCTCAAGGATTTGGAGCCGCTGATCCGCAGCGTATTCGCCCCGCCGCCGCGCGAGCAGGCTTTGCAGGATCAGCCCGCCGGCGCGCCGCGCCGGGACAGCGTATATTTGCCGGTGAAAATTGCCGGTGTCGCCCCGCTGGATGCGCAGAATGCCTGGCAGGCGGTGCTGGGGCCGGTTCAGTTGCCGCAGGGGCGCTTTACGCTGGAAGATTTTGCCGACTGGCTGAATTTAAGCGCCGCCCAGACCCGCTACGGCCTGAATGCCGAGCAGACCGCGCGCATCATTGAGCTGCTGAGCGAAGCCAAGTTCAAGCGCGGGCTGGATGAGGAGCATCTGCGCCGCACGCTGGCGCCGGATGACGCCGATTACCGCTACAGCTTTAAATTCGCCTTAGACCGGCTGGTGCTGGGCGTGGCTGTGCCGGAGCATGCGCTGTGGCAGGACACCCTAAGCTATGCTTTTGTGCGCCGCGATGATTTCGAGCTGATCAATATCCTGATCGGCATTTATCAGGACTTTGCCGAGCGCCGCCATTGGATTGTCGAGCATGAAATGGGGCAGCAGCGCAATGTGGAGGAATGGCTGCATCTGCTGCTGCGCGATCTGGAGCGCTATCAAAAGCAGGGCGTAACCGCGCTGAAATCCATCCGCGATGTGATCCGCAAGCAGATCACCATGCTGACGCTGTCTTATTATAACGATGAAGACGGCGCAGGCGCAGCGCAGGCGCATCTGCTGAAAGACATGCAGCTGCCTTTGCCCTATGTGCTGCAGGAAATTCAAAACAGCCTGGACAGCCAGATGGATCAGGCCGTGCCGGCAGGGCAGATCACCTTCAGCCAGATTGGGCAAATCCGCCCGCTGCCGTATAAGCTGATGGTGATGCTGAATCTGGACAGCGGGCAGTTCCCGAGCCGCAAGGCGCATTTGCCTTTTGACCTGATGGATGTGCTGAAGCCGCATTTGGGCGACCGTTCGCGCCTGGAAGATGATCAGGGCGCATTTCTGGATGCCCTGCTGCTGGCCAAAGACAGCCTTTGGCTGTTCTATAACGGCTTTGACATCAACGACGGCGAAATCCGCGAACCGTCCAGCGTGGTGCAGGAGCTGATCCGGCATTTGGCGCTGATTGCGCAGGGCAGCGGCGCCAATCCGAATTTGCCGGCGCTGGCGGAAATTGACGGCGGGGTTGAAGTGCCGGAAAACCTGCAGGGCCTGTACAGCGTGCATGAGCTGCAGCCCTTTGAGCTGCAGGGCTTTGACGCCGCCCGGCCGGCGCATAAAATCCGCTATCAGGACCACTGGTTCCATGTGGCGCGGCAGCTGCAGCAGGCCAAGGGCGCGCGCCAGCCGTGGGCCGCTCAGGCGGCGGCCTTGCCTGCGCCTGCGGAAATCCTGCTGGACAGCGCGCAGTGGATCAGGCAGGTGGCCTTTCCAGCCGAGCTGTATTTGAAAACCTTGGGCATCAGCAATTTAACCGCGCAAGACGGCTTAGCGACAGATGAACCGCTGCTGCTGGACGGCCTGGAGCAGTATGCGGTGCGGGATTTCCTGCTGGATCAGCCTGTGCAGGCGCAGCCTGCGCTGCTGCTGGATCAATTGCCGGTGGGCAAGTTTAAAGAGGCCGCCTGGTCGGTCAGCCGGCAGCAGCATGAGGAGCTGCTGGAGCGGGTCAAGCAGCTCACGCAGTCCGAACAGCCTGAGCTGACGCCGGTTACGCAGCGCCAGCTGAAAATCGATCAGCAGGTCTTAATGCAGATTACCGTGCCGGAAGCGCCGGTGCGCCAGTGGATCAGCATGACTGCATCCAGCGCCCGGGGCCGGCGCCGCGCGCAGATTTGGCTGGAATACCTGCTGTGGCTGGCGTCTTTGCCGGCCGATGCGCCGCATCAGGCTTATGAGCGCATTGAAGTCTGCAGCGATGTCACCATTCACTGCGCGGGCATTGCGCCGCAGGATGCGCGCATGCATTTGGCGCGCTGGATGCAGGCCTGGCGCTATGGCCAGCAGCGCCCGCTGGTGCTGCCGGCCGCTTTAATGCTGGCTTCCAAAGACGGCGCCTTGATTGTGCTGGAAGGCAAAAAAGGCGAAGCAATGGAGGTCAAATGGGCCGAAAATGAACAGGGCGTTCAGGTGCTGCAGCAGTTTGATAAGCTGGCGGTCAAATGGAGCGATCCGGGCGAGTTTTCCGCCTTTGACATCCGGCAGGACGAAGCCAATCAGGCGCATGCCGACTGGGCGTTTATCCTGCGCGATCAGGACAGCCTGAAGCTGCTGGCGCAAAGCTGCGCGCAGTTCGCCTACGCGCTGTATCAGCCGATTTACTGCCATCAAACTGCGGAGAAAGCGCATGCAGCCTAAGGAAATTGAAAACCCGATCAGCAGCATGCAGTTTCAGGGCCTGCACTGGATTGAAGCCTCGGCAGGCACCGGCAAGACTTTTACCCTGTCCAGCCTGATGGTGCGGATTCTGCTGGAAAAATACCTGCCTCGCCAGGTCATTGCCACCACCTTTACCCGCAAGGCGGCAGCCGAACTGAAAAGCCGCATCCGGCAGCGCCTGTACGGCATTCTGACCCTGCTGGAAAGCCTGCGCGCTGAGCTTCCGGCCAATATTGAGGCCCGCGCCCGGCAGGAAAAAGACGAGCTGGCGCAGGGGGTGCTGCAGCGCAATGCGCATCAGATCGGCTATGCCTGCGAGCGCCTGCAGCTGGTGCTGGATCAGCTGGATGAGCTGTTTGTCGGCACTTTGGACAGCTTCAGCCAAACCCTGCTGCGCGAGTTCGCTTTTGAAAGCGGCAAGATTGAACGCGCGGAAATCACCAGCGACGACAAAATTTATGTGCAGCAGCTGGTGCATGACATTCTGCGCGAATGGGCGCAGGCGCAGCCGCAGGATGCAGTGACCTGCCTGCTGCAGCGCCGGCAGATCAAGTCGGTCAGCCATTATGCGGAACTGATGGAAAAAAGCCTGAATTTCAGCTCGGCCAAGCTCAATCCGGTGGCGCAGCCGGAATTCTCCCTGGCTGGCCTGCAGCGCGCGGCGGATGCGCTGGGGCAGCTGAATTTAGACAGTGCCGCGCAGCTGCAGGATTTCACCCCGGACGGCGGCTATGCCAAACTGCTGCTGCTGCCGTGGTCGCGCCATTCCATTATTGACGCCCTGCGCCAGCTGCCGGCGCTGCTGCAGCGCATGCAGCAGCATGGCCCGCAAATTCTGCTGCATGGCCAGCCGCCGGAAAGCTTTGCGCAGCTGCAGGCCTTCTTTAAAAAAGATGAGCCGCGCAGCGCCAGCGGCAAAAAGAAAATTCCCGATGCCGAAGTGGCTGCGCTGTATGCGCATCCGGTACTGGCTGCCGTAAAGGCGCTGCTGGACGCCGCGCAGCAGGCTGCGTCGGATCTGGACGGACTGGATGCCTATTTGAAATTCCATATCGCCGCGGAAGTCAAAAACCGCCTGCCGCAGGTGCTGCAGAGCAAAGGTGAAACCACATTTTCGCAGCAGATCCGCACCCTGTCGGAAGCGCTGCAGGGCGCGCAGGGCAATGCTTTCGCGGCCTTTGTGCATGCGCGCTACCCGCTGATTCTAGTGGATGAATTTCAGGACACTAACTCGGATCAGGACAGCATGCTGGCGCAGATTTGGCGCCATCCGGCCCGCCTGAAGCAGGGCTGCATGATTATGGTCGGCGACCGCAAGCAGGCGATTTACGGCTTCCGCGGCGGCGACATGCTGACCTTTTTAAAGGCGCGCGATGATGTCCGGCGCAAGCAGGGCAGCTTTTACCAGCTGAAGAAAAACTTCCGCTCAATTGCGCCACTGGTGGAAGCGGTGGATGCGCTGTTCCAGCGCCAGATGGATTTTGGCGAAGATGTGCATTATGTGCCGATTACAGCCGGCGCCCAGCATGCCGACCTGCATGATCAGGGCGCAGTCAATCCGGCGCCGCTGCGCTGGCTGCAGCTGGACAGCAGGGATCAGGAAGCCGAGCAGGCGGCCTGGCAGATTCAGCGCCTGCTGCAGCAGTCGGCGGCGCAGCAGCTGTATTTTACGGAGGCGCCGGGCGGATCCGTGCAGGACTGCGCCGCAAAAATACCTTTAACAGACAATGACATTGCAGTGCTGGCCACCAGCCACAGTTCGCTGAATGCGGTGCAGCAGGTGCTGCTGGCTTTGGGCATCCGGGTCAACCGGGCCGCCAAGCGCAGCGTGTTCAGCAGTTCGGTTGCGCAGGACGTCGGCGCGGTGCTGGCCGCAGTGCTGGCGCCGTATCAGGAAGCCAAAGTCAAGCGCGCGCTGCTGGGGCGCCTGCTCGGCATGAGGCTGAACCAGCTGTGGAGCGCAGACCTGCAGGCGCTGGATCTCAGCCATTATATCGGGCAGCTGGAGCATATCCGCGCGCTGTGGCTGAGTCAGGGCTTCCTGCCGGCTTGGCATTACTGCCTGAATTATTTCAAAATCTGGGAGCGCATTGTGGCGCATCACAGCCGCGAAAATGAGCGTGATGTGGTCAACCTGCGTCATTTAACGGAAATTCTGAGCGCGCAAAGCGAACAGCTGCAGGGCGCGCAGCACTTATTCCACTGGTACCTGAAGCAGCTGCAGGCGCCGAAAAGCCGTGAATGGGAGCTGGAGCGGCCCTTGACCAATGCCGAAGGCGTCAAGCTGATGACTATTCACCAGTCCAAAGGGCTGGAGTTTAAAATCGTCTTTTTGCTGAATGCCGACGGCAGCCCGAAAGTCGACAACAGCCTGATTTTTTCCTATGAAGACGCGGCGCCGGACGGCGCAGCGCACAGTGAAAAGCAGCGCGTCATTGATATCGGCGGGGCAGCCGATGAGCTGAAAAAGCAGCAGCATGATGAGCGCCGGGCTGCCGAGCAGCACCGCCTGTGGTATGTGGCGCTGACCCGCGCCAGCCACCGCATTTATGCGCTATTCAGAACGAAGGAGCATAAATCGCAGTACAGCCTGCCGTTCTGGATGGGGCAGGGCGAGGGCGCTTTTCAGCACCCGCACTGCGCAGCGGAAGCGCTGATTCCGGCGCGCCCGCCCGCCCTCCGCCTAGAAGCGAAGGAGCAGGCGCTGACGCTCAGCGCCCTGCCTTTGCCGGCAGCGCGCTTTTACCCGCGCACCCACACCAGCTTTACCGGGCTGTCGCAGCATTTGGCTTACCGCCGGCAGGCGCAGGATCAGCTGGCGCTGAGCGCCGCGCCGGAAGACAGCGCCGATGATGAAACCGACAGCGAGGCTTCTGCGCCGCTGCCGGCGCAGGAGATCGCCTGGATTAAGCAGCATTTCCCCAAAGGCACAGTGGCCGGAACCTTCCTGCACAGCATTTATGAGCAGATTGATTTTCAGGCGCCAGGCAGCTGGAAAATTGAAATTCTGCGGCGCTTTAAAAACGATGGCCCGCAGCTGCTGATTGAACTGCGCCAGAAAATGCAGGAAAGCTTTGCCGTATGGAAAACCTTTGCGCAGGCATGGAAGTCCGCCTACGCCGCCGGCGCGCAGCCGCTGCATCAGGCGGCAGGGCAGCAGTTTGGCGCGCAGATTAAAAGCCATGAGCAGCATAAGCTGGTGCGCGGGCTGTTCATGGAATTCAACCATGCGCTGCTGCAGCGGATCCTGCAGCGGGACGCAGTCCATGCGCAGTGGCCTAGCGTATTCCAAAGCGCAGCGGGCTATCAGCCGGAACGCCTGCGCGGGCTGCTGCTGGATTTAGCCGCTGAATTTGCGCAGGCCGATGCGCAGCCGGCGCTGCAGCATTTTGCGCAGGGCGCGGCCGCCTTAAAAGCGGCTAAGGCTGGAGCGCAGCTTAAGGAAGTCAAAAGCCTGGATAGCTATGTCGATATGGGCTTCGGCGCGCTGGCGGAAAGCATGCAGAATGAGATGCTGTATGCCCTGATGGCGCAGTGGATGCATGAGGTGGTGCATACCCCGCTGCAGGCTGGATTCAGCCTGAGCCGGCTGCCTGCAGGCAGCCATTTGCCGGAGTTTCCATTCTATCTGGCGCTGTCTGACCGCCCGGTGCAGATCCGTCAGATGCAGCGCCTGTTCCAGCAGCATGGCCTGCAGATTGAGGCGCTGAATGAAGCCAATTCGGCGCGCTATTTAACCGGCGCGGTTGACTTGGTGTATTACGATGGCCAGCGCTACCACATTGCCGATTATAAAAGCAATTTTCTGGGCAATGCCGGGCAGCACTATGCGCTGCCGGAAGTGCAGCGCAGCATGAGCCAGTCCAGCTACTGGCTGCAGGCCGCGCTGTATCTGGCTGCGCTGCACCGCTATTTAAGCGTCAATCTGCAGGGCTATGACATCCATCAGCACTTGGGCGGCGCCAGCTATCTATACCTGCGCGGCATGTGCGGGCAGCCGGACAGCGGCGTCTGCTGCTGGCAGCCGGAGGCGCAGTTTATTCTGCAGCTGGATGAAATATTGGGCAGCCCGCATGCCGGAACACTGCGCGAAACCGCCTGAATGGCGCTGAAAAAAGCGTTTAAACAATAATTATCCTGTGGATAAATTTGAGGATAACTGTGTGGAAAATGAACAGAACCGCCTGAATATGCAGAATTGGGCAGACAGCCTGATCCGGCTGCATATCGCCGCCGACGCGCAGGAAAAATCCAGGGATTTGATCCGGCAGGTGTTTCAGGCGCTGGAACGGGGCGACAGCTGCATCGCCTGCAGCCGCGAAGATGCGCAGGCGCTGCAGGGCCTGCTGGCTGATGCCGGCGATCCGGGCGCACATCCGGCAGAACCGCAGATTGCGCCCTTTGTCTTGGACGCCCGGCAGCTGTATTTATACCGCTACTGGGCGCTGGAAAATCAGCTGGCGCAGTCTGTGGCCGGCTTAAAGCAGCAGCCGATTGAAGCGGTGGCGCTGACGCAACAGCATCAGGCGCTGCTGGCGGACCCGCAGCAGCAGCAGGCGCTGCGCATGGCGGCTTCGCAGGCGCTGAGCATTATTACCGGCGGGCCGGGAACCGGAAAAACCTATACGCTGGCGCGGATTATTGCCGTGCTGAATCAGGCCATTCCGGAAATCCGCATTGCCATGGCGGCGCCCACCGGCAAAGCCGCCCAGCGCATGAAGGAAGCGCTGCAGAACTCCTTCAGCGACGCCAAGCTGAGCAGTTTGGTCAGCGCTGAACTGCAGCGCCTAACCCCCGTGACCATCCACCGCCTGCTGGGCCTGGGCGAAGATCAGCGCCCGCGCTTCCATGCCGGGCGCCGGCTGCCCTTTGATGTGATTGTGGTGGATGAGGCGTCGATGCTGGACTTGAATTTGGCCAAGATGCTGTTCGCCGCGGCAGCGCCGCGCAGCCGTTTAATCCTGCTCGGCGACGCCAATCAGCTGGCTTCTGTGGATGCAGGTGCGGTGCTGGCTGACCTGCAGCAGGCGCCTGAACTGGCGCAGAACCGCGTCAATCTTGTGACCAGCAGGCGCTTTGACGGTGAAAAGCTGATTGGGCGCATGGCCAGCTTTATTCAGCAGAATGAGCGCCAGCAGGATGTTCTGCAGCGCTTTGAGCAGGAGATTGCGCCGGCCGGCCGGCTGCAGGCGCTGGAGCTGACGCCGGAGATGCCGGACTGCATTCAGCTGCAGTATTTGCCGGACAGCCCCAAGGATACGGAGATTGACTGGAACGGCTATTACGGCCAGCTGATGCTGGGCTTTCAGGGCTATGCCGCGGCGGTACAGGACTATCTGGCGTCTGAATGCGCTGAACAGTATGAGGCTGCGGCGGTCAGCGTATTTGAGGATTACCGCATTCTGGCCGCGGTGCGCCATGGCCGCCTGGGCTTGACTGCGCTGAATGAGCAGATGGAGCAGCGCCTGCTGGCGGCGACCGCGCAGGCCAAGCAGGGCGAATGGTATGCCGGCCGGCCGGTGATGATGAGCTATAATGACTATCAGCTGGGCCTGTCCAACGGCGATATTGGCATCTGCTTCAAGCGCCGGCATGAAGGCAGAATGCAGTTTTCGGTGTATTTTCCCAGCCTGCAGAAGTGGGTGGCGGCGGCCCGCCTGCCCAAGAGCATTGAAACCGCCTATGCCCTGACCATTCATAAATCGCAAGGCTCAGAGTTCCGGCATGTGGCCGTGGTGCTGGAAGCGCATGCCGCGCAGCTGCTGAGCAAAGAGCTGATTTATACCGCCATTACCCGGGCAAAAAAAGCCGTCAGCCTGCTGGCGGCGCCTTCGGCCCTGGCTGCCGCCATGACGGTCAGAACTGCGCGCAAAAGCGGCTTATCCGCTAAAATTTCCCAACAGCTTCAAGGAAATGGCGGATAGTGTGAGGCATTCGTGTAAGAAATGTCTTACGTCAATTCAAGAGATTGGCGCATGGAGCTTTGCCGCGGATTTTGAGAAGATGGCTTCACATAATAAAGCGCTCAATACGGATTGTTGAGCATAAACGCAGAACAATAATAATAACGTCATCAGACAGCGAACTTACAGTGAAGTAGGGAAAGAGGAAACTTACAGCCGCTAAGCCTTGCAGTTTTGGGAGAGACTGCAGGGCTTTTTTATGTCTTGCAAATACTTGAAATTGACCGTAATTTTTTTAAAAGCAGGGGCCTGATGTAGGAAATAGCTTACATGGAGATGCGGAGAACGCGTCTTTTTTCAGCTATGCATTGTGGCAAAATCTACCACATAGGGAAGTGCCGGTTAAAACATGGAATGTTTGGCATAACAAAGCGCGGAAAGCGCAATATAAAACAATAAATAAGAAAATTATAATCAAAAAAGAAGAAACTGCAGCGCAAAAAAAGCCCGGGCTCTGCCCGGGCTTTTTTCTATTCCGCGCGGCTTTGGCGCGCTTTGATTGGCAGAATATTACACCGGCTGCGCGGCGGCGCAGGCGCAAGGCGCGGAGGGCAGGCTGTCCTGGCGCCTTGAAATTCCGCCAATTAAACCCTGTGCAGGGATTGAACGGCCGGATTGGAAAAATCCGGCCGCAGATGCCGGCAGGCGGATCGGCGCCAAGCCGCGATCTATTTTTGCAATCGGGCTGTTTTTCCCTTAAGATAATGCACTTGCTGTAGTGATGCACGGCAGTCAGCTGAGCAATCGGCTGATTCGTATCAAAAGTAATTAACCTTAAGCATCTCGGAGAAATCGAATGGCTTTAACAAACGCAGATCGCGCAGAGATCATCGCTAAATTTGCCCGCGCTGAAAACGACACTGGTTCACCGGAAGTTCAAGTTGCTCTTTTAACGGCTCAAATCAATGATTTGCAAGGCCACTTTAAAGAGCACAAGCACGACCACCATAGCCGCCGCGGCCTGATCCGCATGGTTAACCAGCGCCGTAAGCTTCTTGACTACCTTAAAGGTAAAGACGCGACTCGTTACAGCGCACTGATTGCTGCTTTAGGTTTACGTCGTTAATTCGATTTAAACTTTTATTTTCGGATTATTGCATGCTGAATGCTGTATTGCTGAAAACTAAAGTCTATCCGGCTCCGGCTGGATAACGGAGAAGGGGCGATGATTCGCTCCTTCTTTGCGTCTTAAAATCAATTTTTATCCTCTGGTGAGGTCGGCTTCTAAGCTTTGTCATTTATGCGGTTGATATGAATGCCAAACCTTAGGGGTCTCCACTAGAATAAAATCAGGAACAATAAAATATGTCGATGTTTAATATTATCCGCAAAGAATTCCAATACGGTCAGCACCAGGTTGTTTTAGAAACAGGCCGTGTTGCGCGCCAGGCGAACACTGTTGTAATTACCATGGGCGGCGTAACTGTGCTGGTTGCTGTTGTGGCGCAGCCAAAAGCGAAAGCGGGCCAGGACTTCTTCCCGCTGACGGTTAACTATCAGGAAAAGCAATATGCTGCAGGCCGCATTCCAGGCGGTTACGGCAAGCGTGAAGGCCGCCAGTCTGAAGCTGAAACTTTAATTTCCCGCTTAATTGACCGTCCAATCCGCCCATTGTTCCCGGAAGGCTTCTATAACGAAATCCAGGTTACAGCAACGGTTATTTCTTCTGACAAGACTATGGATGCTGACATTGCAGCCATGCTGGGCACCTCTGCGGCGATGTCGATTGCCGGTGTTCCTTTCCGAGGCCCGATCGCTGGCGCGCGCGTTGGCTTGATCAACGGCGAATACATCCTCAACCCGAATTTAGAGCAGCTGAAAGAAAGCGACCTTGACCTTGTGGTTGCAGGTACAGAAGCAGCGGTGCTGATGGTTGAATCTGAAGCCAAAGAGCTTTCAGAAGACCAGATGCTGGGCGCTGTGCTGTTCGGCCATGACGAAATGCAGATTGCGATTCAGGCGATCAAAGAATTTGCTGCCGCTGCCGGCGCAGTTGAGTCAACTTGGGTTGCTCCAGGCAAAAACGAAGCGCTTCTTGGCCAATTGAAAGATGCATTCGAAGCGAAAATTTCTGATGCCTACACCATTGCGGTGAAGCAGGACCGCTATGCGGCGCTGGATGCGCTTTCTGCAGAAGCTGCTGCTCAGTTCGTTCCTGAAAATGACGAAACCGGCATTGCTGATGAAGTTAACGAACTGTTCGAAGACCTGAAATACCGCACAGTGCGCGACAATATCCTTTCAGGCAAGCCGCGTATTGACGGCCGCGACACCAAAACTGTCCGCGCCATCGACGTTCAAGTGGGCGTATTGGGCCGCGCGCACGGTTCTGCACTGTTCACGCGCGGTGAAACTCAGGCGCTGGTAACAACGACTTTGGGCAACACGCGTGATGCCTTGATGGTTGATACCCTTGCAGGCACAAAAACTGACAACTTCATGCTGCATTATAACTTCCCTGCATACTCTGTAGGTGAAACTGGCCGCGAAACTGGCCCGAAACGCCGTGAAATCGGCCACGGCCGCCTGGCGCGCCGCGGCGTGCAAGCGGTTCTGCCTGCAGCTGACCGCTTCCCGTATGTGATCCGCATTGTATCTGACATTACTGAATCCAATGGTTCATCTTCAATGGCTTCTGTATGCGGCGCTTCATTATCCCTTATGGATGCAGGCGTTCCATTGAAAGCGCCAGTTGCGGGCATTGCAATGGGCCTAGTGAAAGAAGGCGAGCGTTTCGCAGTGCTTTCTGACATCTTAGGTGACGAAGACCACTTGGGTGACATGGACTTTAAAGTCGCGGGTTCTGCCAACGGCATTACCGCGCTGCAAATGGACATCAAGATCGAAGGCATCACTGAAGAGATCATGGAAGCTGCATTGAACCAGGCTTATGCTGGCCGCATGCATATTCTGAACGAAATGAACCAGGTGATTTCACGCGCCCGTCCTGAAATTTCCATGCATGCGCCGACGTTCCAGGTGATCACCATCAATCCGGACAAAATCCGTGACGTGATCGGCAAAGGCGGCGCAACAATCCGCGCGATCACTGAAGAAACTAAAGCAGCGATTGACATTGAAGACAACGGCACAGTGCGCGTATTCGGTGAAACCAAAGCGGCGGCTCAGGCAGCTGTAGCGAAAATCCAGGCGCTGACTGCGGAAATCGAGCCGGGCACGATCTATATGGGCAAAGTGATCCGCATCGTTGAATTCGGCGCTTTCGTCAACATCCTGCCGGGTACTGACGGCCTGCTTCACATCTCGCAAATTTCCAACGAACGCATTGCGAACGTTGCGGATGTGCTGAAAGAAGGCCAGGAAGTGAAAGTGCAGGTTGCTGATGTGGACAACCGCGGCCGCATTAAACTGACCATGAAAGACATCGAGCAGGTTTAATCTGCTGCAGATTCAGATGGCGCTTGCCATGTGAATTGAACAGTCTTTAAAAAGCCTTGAGCTTTGCCGATTTAATCTTTGGCTTGCTCAGGGCTTTTTTTATGGCATGATGAAAACCGGGATGGACAATAACAAGCCTTATGCAGATTTATCATTTTTTTCAGCATCCAAGCCAGCCTGATATTTGCGTGCAGCAGGATGCGCGGGAAGCTGGAGCTGAGTTTATTTGGGTCGACTGCACGCGTGAAGATGTGGTGAACCGTTCAGAACACTGGCAGCAGGAAATTTTTCAGCGCACCGGCCTTTGGCTGAATGAATATCATGTGCGGGACATTCTGAATCTGGAGCATCCCTGTGTTTTTGATACGCTGGATGACTATGATCTGCTGATTTTCCGCAAGCTGATTACGCCGGATGACCATGTCAAAACCGGCGCACAGGCTTTAGAGCAGCATGAGCCGGTATTCGGCCTGGCGACGACGCCGGTCAGCTTTATTATGACCCCGCAGGTGCTGATTACCGTGCGCGAGCAGGGCAATAAGGCCATGGAAAACTATATTGCGCGGATTAAAACCGTGCTTGCGCGGCCGCTTGATGAGCAGAACAAGCCGCGCAAGCTGGCCGCGTCGCCGCTGGATTTAGCGTTGCGCCTGCTCAACAGCATGGTGGACGGCTATCTGGATTTGCGGGTGCCGCTGACCTGCCGCGTGCAGTTCTGGCAGCAGGAGCTGCTGCAGGGCCACCGGCGCTTTACCAAATGGCATCAGCTGCTGCAGGAAAACATGGCCTTCCAGCAAGTGGAAAATTTATGCGAAGAGCAGATTGAAACCCTGCAGGAACTGCGCGATGAAATTGTGGAAAACTATCCGCATTTAAAGGGCAAAAAGAAAGCCGAGCGGCAGGAAGTGATGCTGCTGCGCGTAGATGACATCGCCAGCCATATTGAGCGCATTCAGAAGCATACGGCGCGCCTGCGGAGCGCCGTGCAGGCCGCCGTGGATCTGCATTTTTCCGCCGTAGCCAATCAGACCAATGAAAACATGCGCATTCTTGCCATTATTACCGCGGTTTTTGCGCCTTTGACGCTGCTGACAGGGGTGTACGGCATGAACTTTGAGTTTATTCCGGGCCTGAAGTCAGAAAGCGGTTTCTGGATTATGCTGGCCATTATGCTGATGACCACCGCGCTGCTGATTTACTATTTCTACCGCCGCCATATGGTTGGCCGGGGCGAAAAAAGCGTCATCGACATGCTGGCGCAGCAGCATGAAGACCAGCGCATGAACCTGTTCTGGTTTATGGAATATGAGCCGATTAAGCGTACGGTGAAAGATACCGTGAAAACCACGGTCAAAACGGTTGAAAAGCTGGCCCGGCTGAAATAGGCAAAGCCCGGCCAGATGGGCTGCCTGCATGCAGCGCTGGCCGGGGGCGTTAAATGCAGTTGCTGGATTTCAGCAGCCAGTACATTTCATCCTTGAGCCTTAATTTTCTGCGCTTCAGCGTTTCAATATCGGTGTTGATCTGATTGACCGGGTCCTGCTCCAGCAGGCAGATTTCCTGATCCAGTTCTTCATGGCGCTCAAAAAGATGCGCAAAGCGCGGATTTTCTTCGCGGAGCCGGTGAATCAGCTCCCGGAATTCGGGAAACATGTTTTTCACTTTTTTGTTGCATTCTTTGGTTTTCATAAGCGTGAACAGTTCTCTCAGTTAAAATGAAAAAAATATCCAGCTTCCCCGGCAGCCGGGCTGCAGGGAAGAGATGAGCATGGGTCAGTGCGACTGGAATTGCTGATGCTTGACTTGGCGGCGCAGATTCTGCACTTCATCAATTAAATCCAGCATCATGGCGACAGCGGTAAAGCTGGCGTCAAAGTCGCGCTGCAGGCGGTAGGCGCGCCTTGCCCGTGAAATATCGTCGCCAAAAAACTGATGAACCCTGCTGTCCGGACGGTTCGGCAAAATGTCATACTCCAGCAGCTGCAGTACCCATTCAGGACTTTGTCCGCAGGCCTGGGCAAAATGCTGCAAATCAAAACTGCGCTGCTCATCGACAATTTCAGTCTGTTCGCAGCCGTCAGATACAATTTCACGGTAATAAATTGTTGTCATGGGATTACTCCTTAAGGCTGTCTAGGCTTGAATTGCTGAAAGGCTTCAGCAAATGCCTGATATGCCCGCTGCTCTTCTGCGCTGTGAGCAGGAGGGTTCACTATATTTAATACCAAATACAAGTGCCCGGGTGTTTTGTTTGGTATGCCTTTATTTTTCAAGCGCAGCTGCTGGCCGCTGCGCGCGTTTTTCGGCAGGCTGACCTGCACCGCGCTGCCGTCCAGCATGCGCACGCTGATGCTTTGCCCTAAAGCCGCTTCCCAAGGCGCAGCGTCAACCGTCATATAGACATCTGCGCCATCGGCATGCCAGCGTTCATTGGCGCGGTAGCGCACTTCAATGTACAGATCGCCGTTCGGCCCGCCGTTAATGCCGGACTGGCCTTGGCCGCTTAGGCGGATTTGCTGGCCCTCCTTCAAGCCTTTCGGAATTTTCACCTGCAGGGTTTTACGCTGCACTTCAGGCTCGCCATAGGCGTTCAGGGTGGGAATCTGCAGCGTGATGCTCTGGGTGGCGCCCGTGTAGGCAATCTCCAAATCGACTTCGATGCTGGCGTGCTGGTCTTCGCCTTTATGCGCCTGCTTCGGTCGGCTGCGCTGCTGATATTGATAATTGGCGCCACCAAAGCCTGAGCCGAAACGGCCAAACAGGTCTTCAAAACCGCTGAAACCGCCTTCCTGTCCTGCGCTTCCGGAACTGTAGCGCCGGAACTGGGCATCATCAAAACCGCCGAAACCGCCATGCCCGGACTGTCCGCCAAACTGGGCAAAGCCTTCGGGATGATCCAGCTGAAAATCATATTCCCGCCTTTTTTCCGCATCACTCAGCGTGTCATAAGCGACATTCAGTTCCTGCATGCGGGTTTCAGCATCAGCTTCTTTGCTGACATCCGGGTGGTATTTACGCGCCAGTTTGCGGTAGGATTTTTTGATCTGATCTTGTGAAGCATCGCGCGGCACGCCAAGCAGCTCATAGTAATTTTTTGCCATGTTCTGTATATGAACTCTATATAAATTTGATCATGTTTTATTCAATATAAGAGGCTTCATGGAAATGAAACAGTGTTTATTTGCCGCATATTGTTTCAAATTATGACAGTAAAATAACCGCAAGATGATCATGCCGGCAAGTTAAGCAATTGATAGAATTTGCTTTTTTTATTCAGGATATGGCCCGATACGCGGAAACGGCATCGGCAGCTTTGACAGTAAATAAAGTCAGGCTTTATTTTGAAGCGCAAGGCGGGCCTGCATTGGCTGCATAGATTTTCTGCAATTTTCCGGTTAATCGGCGGCGGCTGAGCTGTGCAGTGAGGCCATTGCGGCGCAAGACGCTTTTTTGCAGAGCCTTGCTGGTTAAGGCGTAAAATGAATTCCGAGCGCTGGATTTAAAACCGCAAGGCTCTGCCGTGAATGGCCGGAAAGTTAAGGCATTGGCTGCAAAATACCTTAACTGGACGGAGGCTTTTTACAAGGCTGAGCAGGATTAATACTTGATCCAGGTGATGCTGCGGCCAACAACGGAAACGCCGATATAGCCGCGCAGGGTCAGGCGCTTGCCGGTTGAATTCAGGCGCGCTTTGCTCTGGTAGATTTTGCCGCTGATTGGGTCCAGCACTTTGCCGTTGACAAACTCATTCGGCTTGCCTGGGCTGGCTTTAAAGCCCCAGATGAACGGCAGGCCAAGGAAAGGCCGGTCTTTCAGCGGGCCGGGGCATTTGGTGCACAGCAGCAGCTTTTCTGAGCCGGGAATGCCGCGGGTTTCGACAATAATGCCTTCATAGGTGCCGTCGGCTTTTTTGCGGACTTCAACATCGGCGCGCGAGTAGCCGGTGCGGTCGTCAATGGTTTTCCATTTGCCGACCAAAGGATCTTCATTGCCGGCAAAACTGCAAACAGAAATGGAAGACAGCAGTAACCCGGTCAATAGACCCTTGCATAAACTCTTCATGCTTTTCCCTGTGGTAGGTGTGTCATTTATTTTAGAGCAGCTATTCTAATCCATATGTAATATTTTTAAAATCAAATAGATAAAATGTGAAAAAGGTCACATTTCACAGGCACTGGCTTTGCCCGCCTAGGCAGCGGCGCTTTCAGGCATTCAGTGCGTTCTGGAATTCACGCATAAAAAAAGCCAGTCAATCGCTTAACTGGCCGGCATTATTCAATGATTATGCTGTTTTCAGTTTTTAACCCAGGTCAGATTGCGTCCAACGGCGGAACCGCCGTAGCGTCCATGAATCACCAGATGCTTGCCGCCGCTCAGCAAGCGGGCGCGGGCCGGGTAATGCTTGCCGGATTTAGGGTCAAGCAGCAGGCCGCCGATAAATTCATTGCTTTTTGCCGGATCGGCGCTTAGCCCTGAAAGCGTGGTCATGCCGATCAAAGGCATATTTTTTTGCGCGCCAGCGCATTTTTCACAAATTTGCATGATGGCAGCGCCGGGAACGGCCCGGGTATTGATGATTTTCGCTGAGTAATGATTGTCCTTGCCTTTGCTGATTTCCACATCGGACAGGGAATAGCCGGTGCGGTCATCAATGGTTTTCCATGTGCCGACCAGCGGGTCAGCGGTCGCCCATGCGGGCAGGCTGAAGCAGCAGCCAAGCATTAGAAGGAGCGCGGAGGCGGACTTGAATTTCATGTAGGGGTACCCGAGAGATCTGCAGCCTGAAAAATAAAGGCATAAAAAATATATGGTTTTAATATAGCGTGAAAAGCCCTTCTTTTTCCAGCCTGTTTTTATTTAAATATTGATTATTTTCAATTAATTATTGCGGTTTTTAACGCTTTTTAGCGGAAAGCGCCGATTGCGTCGCAGAATTCCGCATGCGTTCTGATTCAATGCACGGCCGGAATTCTGGCAGTCTTCCCCGCACCGCTGCCGGCAGTAAAATTCCGTAAAAAGCATCCTGGAAGGATAATGCCAGTCAGTTAAGAAATTGACTGGCATTTTCTTTTTAAATTCTAAATTTTATTTGATACGCGGAAGCGTCATACGCAACCTATCTAGCCTTTGAAATGGACTGTTTTTGCAATCAAATTATTTTAAATGCAGAAAGTGAACAGGTTTCGCGGTGAGGCGCACTGCGCCGTAAGATGTTTTCCTTGCGAAGCTTCGCTTCTCATTTTGGCGAATGAGAAACACTGTTTCGCAAGGAACAAAACGAGCTCCAAAAATTCGATTTAAAAACGGTAAGACTCCGCCGTGAATGGCC
>NZ_JAVXCI010000001.1:0-89040 GCF_036659555.1 Acinetobacter sp. | reverse complement strand
TTTAGGTTGTCCTAAGGCATTGGTAGATTCTGAACGAATTTTAACTCAGTTGAAAACTGAGGGTTATGATGTAGCATCGGATTATGACGGTGCTGATTTAGTAGTTGTAAACACTTGCGGTTTTATTGAATCTGCAGTGCAAGAGTCTTTAGACGCCATCGGCGAAGCCATGAGCGCAAATGGCCGTGTGATTGTAACAGGCTGCTTGGGAAAAGACGAAGACAAAATCCGCCAAATGCACCCGAATGTGCTGAAAGTCACGGGCGCAGCGGCGTATCAGGAAGTCATGGAAGCGGTGCACCAATACGTGCCTGAACCGCCAAAGCACAATCCATTTGTAGACCTTGTTCCTGAGCAGGGCATCCGCCTGACGCCAAAGCATTATGCTTATCTGAAAATATCTGAAGGCTGCAACCACCGCTGCACATTCTGCATTATTCCAAGCATGCGCGGTGATCTTGTATCGCGTCCAGTCGGCTCGGTTTTAAATGAAGCGCAGGCGCTGAAAAAAGCCGGCGTTAAAGAAGTACTCGTTATTTCCCAAGATACTTCTGCTTACGGCCTGGATACCAAATATAAGCTGGATTTCTGGAATGGCCAGCCGGTTAAAACCAAATTTTATGATATGTGCGAAGCGCTCGGCCAATTAGGCATCTGGGTGCGCCTGCATTATGTCTATCCTTATCCGCATGTCGATGCGGTCATTGACCTGATGGCGCAGGGCAAAATCCTGCCGTATTTAGACATTCCTTTTCAGCACGCCAGCCCGCGCATCTTAAAACTGATGAAGCGGCCAGCCCACAGCGAAAATACCTTGGAACGTCTGAAATTATGGCGCGAAAAATGTCCTGAACTGGTCATCCGTTCTACATTTGTGGTCGGCTTCCCGGGTGAAACTGAAGAAGATTTCGTCATGTTGCTGGACTGGCTGAAAGAAGCGCAGCTGGACCGCGTAGGCTGCTTTACCTATTCGCCGGTTGAAGGCGCGACAGCAAATGACTTGCCGGATCATGTACCTGAAGACATTAAGCAAGAGCGCTATGAGCGCTTCATGGAAGTGCAGCAGGAAATTTCCGCAGCCAAGCTGCAGAAGCGCATTGGGCAAACCATGACTGTGCTGGTCGATGAGCTTGAAGAAGAGTTCCCGGTAGCAGTTGCGCGCTCTTATGCCGATGCGCCGGAAATTGACGGCAACGTTTTTGTTGAAGATATCGATAAGTCACTGATTAAAGCCGGTGATTTGCTTGAGGTTGAAATCACCGATGCAGATGAGTATGACTTGTTTGCCAAGCTGATCCGGATCAAATCTGCTTAAAGCCTTAAATGCATAAAAATTAAATATTGATGAATTGGAGTAATGATGATGCTGGATTCAAAAAAACCGCGTTATGAACGCATTCTGCTCAAGCTTTCCGGTGAGGCGCTGGCAGGCAATAAAGACATGGGGATTGATGCGCAAGTGCTCGACCAGATGTCTTTGTCGATTGCTCATCTGGTGGGTTTAGGCGTTCAGGTCGGCATCGTAGTTGGCGGCGGCAACTTGTACCGCGGCAGCCAATTGCAGAAAGACGGTTTAGTTGGCCGCGTAACAGGCGACCAAATGGGCATGCTGGCAACCGTAATGAACGGCTTGGCGCTGCGTGACGCATTGGTGCGCCGCAATATCAAAACCCGCTTAATGTCAGCTTTGCCGATTGGCGCTGTGGTTGAGTCATATTCCAGCCGCGATGCAATCCGCCACTTGACGCAAGGCGAAGTCTGCGTATTTGTTGCAGGCACGGGCAACCCGTTCTTTACTACAGATACAGCAGCCTGCCTGCGCGGTATTGAAATTGAAGCCAACCTGATTTTGAAAGCGACTAAAGTTGACGGCGTATATAATAAAGATCCAAGCAAATATGATGATGCAGTGAAATACGATGCATTGACTTTTGATCAAGTGCTTGATGAAAAATTAGGGGTCATGGATTTAACCGCAATCTGCCTGTGCCGTGACCACAATGTGCCGCTTCAAGTCTTCGATATGAATAAGCATGGCTCACTGCTTTCAGTGGTTATGGGTGAAAAAGAGGGTACTCACGTTACCAAGTGATGACGTGAGCCTGAAAGCTCTTTATACTGCAAGCTATTTTATAATTACACCCTTTAAAATTAAGTAAGGAAGATCATATGATTAACGATCTTAAAAAAGACAGCGAAGACCGTATGAACAAGACTTTAGAGTCTTTAGAACATGGTTTTGCCAAAGTTCGCACAGGCCGTGCGCACCCATCTATCTTAAATGGTGTAATGGTTTCTTACTATGGTTCAGACGTGCCGCTGAATCAGGTGGCGAACGTGGGCGTTGAAGATTCGCGTACACTTTTGGTTCAGCCATTCGAACGCTCTATGGTTTCTGCGATTGACAAAGCCATCCGCGAGTCAGACCTGGGCTTGAACCCGATCACTGCTGACGCAATCCGCGTGCCGATGGCGGCGCTGACTGAAGAAACCCGCCGCGATATGCAGAAAGTTGCGCGCAACGAAGCTGAAAACGCTAAAGTCGCTATCCGCAACATCCGCCGTGATGTGCTTGGCGACATTAAAGCTCTATTGAAAGAAAAAGAAATTTCTGAAGATGAAGAGCGCCGCGCAGGTGATGAAATTCAGAAAATCACCGACAAATTTGTTGCTGAAGTGGAAAAGCGCCTGGCTGCAAAAGAAGCTGAATTGATGAAGGTCTAAGCTTTAATGACCTCATCCGAAGAAACTTCCCGTCTTCCAAAACATGTTGCCATCATCATGGATGGCAACAACCGTTTTGCCAAAAAAAATCAAATGCAGAAAGGTGATGGGCACCGTGAAGGTAAAAACGTCCTTGATCCGATCGTCGAGCATTGCCGTTCTAATAATATTCAAGCTTTAACCGTCTTTGCCTTTTCAAGCGAAAACTGGAACCGCCCTCAGTTTGAGGTCGACTTGCTGATGAAGCTGCTGGAAGAAACCATTCTTGAGCAGCTGCCCCGCATGGAAAAATTCAATATTGCCCTGCGCTTCATTGGCGACCGCTCGCGCCTGTCTACGCAATTGCGCGACTTGATGTTGCATGCAGAAGAAAGGACTGCTAATTTCAACAGCATGACCTTAATCATTGCAATCAGCTACGGCGGCATGTGGGACATGGCGCAGGCCGCCCAGCGGGTGGCTGCGGATGTTCTGGCGAAAAAAATAAATCTGGATGCAATTGATGCCGATGTGTTTGGTCAATATGTCAGCTTAAGCGATTTGCCTCCGGTGGACTTGCTGATCCGCACAGGCGGCGATTTCCGCCTGTCGAATTTTCTGCTGTGGCAGGCAGCTTATGCAGAGCTGTATTTTACAGAAACATTGTGGCCTGAATTTACCGTTGAAGAATTAGATGATGCCTTCGCCGTCTTTGCAGGACGCGAGCGCCGTTTCGGTAAAACATCAGAACAAGTTCAACAAAAGCAACTCGAGAATTAATAAATGTTAGAGCGGATTATTACCGCATTGGTTTTAGTAGCAGTTGTACTGAGCTGTATGTTTGCTACACAGTCACACTATCCAATGTTTGTGCTGATGATCATTGCAGCAGGGGTTGCTGGGTATGAGTGGCTAAAGCTTATGCCTAGAAAATCAAAAAATGCAATTAAGCCTTTGGCTTGGGGCTATGGCTTGGCTGTGGCGGTTGTGTCCGCTTTAGCCCTGCATTACAGTGATGTGGCGCTGCTGCTGTGGGCTGCTTCAATTTTTACATGGCTGTTGAGTGTATATTGGGTCAAGTCCTATCCCGATTACGACGGCTGGTATAATCCGACGCTGAATTTTATTGGGCTGGTGCTGATTTCAGCCGCAGTGACGGCAATTTTTGCAGTCTGGCAAAGCTCCCCTTGGTGGCTGATGTACCTGTTCCTGCTGGTTTGGGGTGCAGACAGCGGCGCATATTTTGTCGGACGCAAGCTGGGCAGGAAAAAACTTGCGCCGGATGTCAGTCCGAATAAGTCTGTCGAGGGGCTGTATGGCGGCATTGTGACGGCAACAGTTATTATTGTTGCGGTTGAAATGCTGTACTTGAAGCTGAGCCTGGCGGAACATATTCTGTTCTTAATTCTTTCAGTTGTTACGGTGTTCAGTTCGGTTTTGGGTGACCTGTTTGAATCCATGATCAAGCGCCGCGCCGGCATAAAAGACTCCGGCCGCATCTTGCCGGGCCACGGTGGCGTGCTTGACCGGATTGACTCTTTGCTTGCCGCGGCTCCGATTTTTGCAGCCGGCATGTATGTTTTAAAACTTATAGGCGTAGATTTATAGATGTCACAGTCTGTTTGCATATTGGGTGTTACCGGTTCTATCGGCCGAAGCACCTTGAAAATTCTGGACTGCCATCCCGAAGAGTATTCTGTTTTTGCAGTCACGGCGCACAGCAGAATTGCGGAACTGGCGGAAATTTGCAAACAGTACCGGCCCAAAGCCGCTGTTGTGCCGCCGCATAAAGTGGATGAGCTACGCCAGCTTTTAGCCCGTGAAAATCTCAATGATATTGAAATTCTGCAGGGTGAGGCGGGTTTAATCGCGGCTGCATCCCATCCGCAGGTAGATGCGGTGATGGCGGCCATTGTAGGCGCTGCTGGCCTGCTGCCGACATTGGCTGCGGTGAAAGCCGGCAAGCGCGTGCTTCTGGCCAATAAAGAAGCCTTGGTTATGTCCGGCGATATCATGATGCAGGCGGCGCGTGATCATCATGCTGTGCTGCTTCCTGTCGATTCTGAGCATAATGCCATCTTTCAGTGCCTGCCCGAAGGCTATTTTCAGGCAGAGCGCAATGGCCAGCCGAAACTGGGCGTATCGCGGATTCTGCTGACGGCTTCAGGCGGCCCGTTCCTGAATCATACGCCGGAGCAGCTGCAGGCGGTAACGCCGGCGCAGGCCTGCAAGCATCCCAACTGGTCAATGGGCCAGAAAATTTCAGTAGATTCAGCAACTTTAATGAATAAAGGGCTGGAACTGATTGAAGCTTGCCATCTTTTTGCAATTTCAGAACATTTTGTAACAGTGGTTGTTCATCCGCAGAGTATCATTCATTCTATGGTTCAATATGTGGATGGTTCAACTTTGGCGCAAATGGGCAACCCTGATATGTGTACGCCAATCGCGCATGCTTTGGCATGGCCAAAGCGCATTCAGACGCATGTGCCTCCTCTGGATTTATTCACGCATTCGCATTTGAATTTCCAGGAGCCGGATACAGGGCGTTTCCCCGCGTTAAAGCTTGCGCGCCAAGCCATGCAGGCGGGCGGTTTGGCTCCTGCAATTTTAAATGCAGCCAATGAAATCGCAGTGGCTGCTTTTCTGCAGAATCAGATCGGATTTACCCAGATTCCGCAAATTGTTGAAGCAACCCTCAATCAATTGGAAAATAACGCGGCGGACAGTATTGAAGCTGTTTTGCAGGCTGACCGTTCAGCGCGCTCCATCGCTCAGCAGTTTGCAATGAATAAAGGAAGCTGAAACTATGAATGCCTTGTTTATGATTCTTGCAGCCGTTTTACTGCTGGGGCCGCTGATTGCAATTCATGAGTTTGGCCATTACATTGTTGCGCGTAAACTGGGCGTTAAAGTTTTAGTCTATTCTATTGGCTTTGGCCCAACCTTGCTGAAATGGACATCCAAGAAATCCGGCATTCAGTACCAGATTTCCGCATTGCCTTTGGGCGGCTACGTAAAAATGCTGGATGAGCGTGAAGGCAATGTGCCTGAGCAGGACTTGCCTTATGCCTTTAACCGTCAAAGCCCGTGGAAAAGAATTGCTATTGTGGCAGCGGGGCCGCTGATTAATTTGGCCTTTGCTGTGGTGCTATTCTGGATTTTACTGCTTCCGGCGCAAGAACAGCTGAGCACCCGGGTCGGTAAGGTTTTGCCGAATACTCCGGCTGCGGCGGCGCAGATGCATGCAGGCGATAAAATTACCGCCATTGACGGCATGCAGGTTTCAACCTGGGAAAAGCTGAATTTTGCCTTGGTTGACCGCGCCGGTGAAAGCGGCAGCATCACGGTAACGGCAGACCGGGCCGGCGAGCAGAAGGCTTTCCAGCTTCCGGTGCAGAACTTTTTAACAGATCAGTCGCAGTCGCCTTTGGATGTTTTGGGCTTTACGCCTTACCGTCCGCATCTGCCTGCAGTGGTTTCTAAGCTCAGCGATGGCGGCGCGGCGGCGCGCCAGGGCATGAAGGCAGGCGATAAAATTATTGCGGTCAATGGCGTCAAAATGAATGACTGGTTTGATGTGGTGCAGGTTGTGCAGGCATCACCGGAAAAACTGCTTAAAATTGATGTGCTGCGGGGCAATCAGCAGGTTCAGCTTGAAGTGATGCCTCAGGGCAAGCGCGACAATATGGGCAATGTGACTGGCGTCTTGGGCGTGCAGAGCGACCCGGGCAAAGTGACAATCCCGGCAGAATATAAACAGACAATACAATATTCTCCAGTCGAAGCGTTTACAATGGCGGTGGATAAAACTGGACAGATTTCCAGTATGATTCTGAACTCCATTGTCAAAATGTTTCGGGGCCTGATTGGCTTGGATAATTTATCAGGGCCGATCACCATTGCGAAAGTCGCGGGTCAAAGCGCGGAAATGGGCTGGCAGACTTTTATTTCCTTCATGGCGCTGATGAGTGTCAGTCTGGGAATTCTGAATCTGCTGCCTATTCCAATGCTGGATGGCGGACATTTGGTTTACTATTTTGTTGAATTAATTCGTGGTAAACCTGTTTCTGAACAAATACAATTGGTTGGACTGAAAATTGGTATGGTACTGCTTGGCAGCATGATGCTGCTGGCACTTTTTAATGATTTTATGCGGTTATAAAACAGCGTAGAAGATGGAATAAATTAACAGCGGAAAAGACTGGCATGCAGCACACACATTTATTTATGCCACTGGCACTGGTTAGTGCTATGGCAGCAGCACAACAAGTATACGCGGCAGATGACTTTATTGTTCAAGACGTAAAAATAGACGGCTTGGTCCGTTTAACGCCAGAAAGCGTGTACGGCATGCTGCCGGTTACAAGCGGCGACCGTGTAACTGATCCAGTCATTGCAAGCGCAATCCGCACTTTATATGCCACGGGCCTGTTCGATGACATTAAAACCGCGCAGGAAGGCAATACGCTGATTTTCAAGGTTATTGAACGCCCGGTTATTTCTAAAATTGAACTGAAAGGCAATAAGCTGATTCCTAAAGAGGCGCTGCAGGAAGGCCTGAAAAAAATGGGGTTGGCTGAAGGCGAAGTGCTGAAGAAGTCTGCATTGCAGGTTGTGGAAACTGAGCTGGAACAGCAGTATATGCAGCAGGGCCGCTACGATGCGGATGTGAAAGTCAGCACCACAGCGCGCCCGAATAACCGCGTTGATTTGCTGATTGAATTTGCTGAAGGTAAAGCTGCAAAAGTTTTTGACATCAATATTATTGGCAATACTGTATTTAAAGAAAGCGATATTAAGCAGGCTTTCGCGGTGAAGGAAAGCAGCTGGAACTCCATTGTTTCCCGCAATGACCGCTATGCGCGTGAAAAAATGGCTGCCAGTTTAGAAGCTTTGCGCGCAATGTATCTGAACAAAGGCTATATCAACTTTAATATTACCAATTCAAGCCTGAATCTGAGTGAAGACAAAAAGCATGTCTTTATTGAGGTTTCGGTGGATGAAGGCGATCAATTTAAATTCGGTGAAAGCAAATTCCTGGGCGATGCGCTTTATACGCCGCAGGAATTGAAGCCTCTGCAGATTTATAAAGACGGTGATCTTTATTCACAGGAAAAAGTGAATGGCGTGAAGCAATTGCTGCTGCGCAAATACGGCAATGCAGGCTATTACTTTGCAGAAGTGAATGTGGTTCCTGAAATTAATAATGAAAGCAAAATTGTTGACTTGAATTACTACATCAATCCAGGTCAGAAAGTGACGGTGCGCCGCATCAACTTTACCGGCAACACCAAAACCGCCGATGAAGTATTGCGCCGCGAAATGCGTCAAATGGAAGGCGCGCTGGCCAGCAATGAAAAAATTGACCTGTCAAAAGTGCGCTTAGAGCGTACCGGCTTCTTTAAAACAGTAGATATTAAGCCGGCGCGCATTCCAAGCTCACCTGATCAAATTGACTTGAACGTCAATGTTGAAGAGCAGCATTCAGGCACCAGCACCTTGGCGGTCGGCTTCTCGCAAAGCGGCGGTGTGACTTTTCAGGCGGGCTTAAGCCAAACCAACTTCTTAGGCACAGGCAATTCAGTTTCAGTTGATTTGTCACGTTCAGAGACCCAAGACTATTACAACCTAAGCGTTACCGATCCGTATTTCACGATTGACGGCGTGCGCCGCGGCTACAATATGTATTACCGCAAAACCAAGCTGAATGATGACTATAACGTAAACAACTACGTGACAGACAGCTTCGGCGGCGGGATCAACTTCGGCTATCCGATTGATGAAAACCAGAGCATCAGCGCCGGCTTGAATATTGACCAGACCGAAGTTACCACAGGGCAATATGTGTCTACCTATGTGCGTGATTATTTGCTGAAGAATGGCGGCAAGGCGACCGGTAAAGCTAAAGATGTCTGTATCGGCACGATTGATAATGTATATGGCGACCCTGCAGACCCAACAAAAGTGACAGGCACAACATGCAATGGACAGACCGTTGACTATGATAATGAGTTTAAGGGTGATTTCTTAACTTATAACCTGAATTTGGGCTGGTCATATAACACTTTAAACCGTCCAATCTTCCCGACCAGCGGCATGTCGCACCGGGTCAATGCAGAAGTAGCGCTGCCGGGCAGCGATGTGGAATATCAAAAGCTTACTTATGATGCTCAGGCATTCCTCCCTTTAGGCAAAGACTTTGTGTTGCGTGGCTACGGCAAGCTGGGCTACGGCAACGACCTGCCGTTCTATAAGAACTTCTATGCCGGCGGTTTCGGTTCGGTGCGCGGCTATGACAACAGCACCTTGGGGCCAAAATACCCTGGCGTGACCTATAATGAGTCAAAAACCAGAGACTACAGTCCGGAAGAAGTGGGCGGTAACGCATTGATGCAGTTCGGCGCTGAATTGGCGCTGCCATTGCCGTTTAAGGGGGATTGGACGCGTCAAGTGCGTCCGGTGCTGTTCGCTGAAGGCGCGCAGGTATTTGATACGCAGTGTGATATACCTTCCGGCTCATTGTATTTAGATGCGAATAATACAGCAGTAAATGCCAAGAAATACTGTGAAGACAACTACGGTTTTGATGCGGGCAATATGCGCTACAGCGTAGGGCTTGGCTTTACCTGGATCACCATGATTGGGCCATTGTCGCTCAGCTATGCATACCCGCTGAATGATAAAGCCGGTGATGAAACCAAAAATATCCAGTTTGAAATCGGCCGTACTTTCTAAGTGCGGTTTTTGGGCTGACAGAATAATCCAGAATTCGGAACACGATATGAAACAGATTTTTGGCGGCGCAATTGCGCTTGGCATGCTGTGCAGTACAGCCTCGCATGCGGCGGGTTACGGCATTGTAGACTTGGAAAAAATTGTTGAGCAAAGCGCTTATATTAAGCAGCAGAATGTCAGCATGCAGCAGCAGATCAAGCCGCAAACTGTAAAAATAGAAGCTTTAAGCAAAGAGCTGGATGCATTGCAGCAGCGCGCGCAGCAGGGGGCAAAGCTGTCCGATGCTGAAAAGAAAAGCATGACGCAGCAGTATCAGTCTAAGCTTCAGGAGCTGAACAGCCTGCAGCAGAAAGTCCAGGGTGCAGTTGAGTCGAACATTCAGGCGCTGAACCGCGCAATGGACTCAAGAATTAAGCAGGCAGCGGAACAATTGCGTAAAGAGAATAATCTTGATGTTGTTTTGAATAAAAATTCAGCGCTTGCCTATGACCCTAAGTATGATTTAACTGATAAAATGATTCAAAAGGTTAATGCAATTAAATAATCAATGAATCCTCAATCTTTCAGCTTAGAAAAACTGGCTCATCTTGTGCAGGGTGAGTGCGTTGGCCAGCGCGATCTAAAATTATCCGGTTTGGCAAGTCTGGAGCATGCAGGTGCTCAGCATTTGGCTTTTGTGAATGCGGATAAATATTTGGATCAGGCTGGAACGTCTAAGGCTGGAGCGCTGATTGTCACCGAAGCTTTAAAAGCGCAAATCCATAGCCAGCAGAACTTCATTGTGGTGGCGAATCCGTATTTAGCTTTTGCAATCCTGACGCACGTTTTTGAAAGAAAGCATGCGCAAACCGGCATTGAAAGCACTGCGCAGATTGATCCATCGGCCATTATTGCGGACTCCGCCTATATTGGGCACTATGCGGTTATTGGCAAGCATTGTGTAGTGGGAGATGAGTCTGTGATTCAGTCTCACTGCAGGATTGATGATGATGTGGAAATTGGCAAGCAGTGCTTTATTGACTCGCATGTGACCCTGACCGGCCAAGCTAAAATCGGCGACCGTGTGCGCATTCATGCTAATACCGTCATTGGCGGAGAAGGATTCGGTTTTGCGCCCTATCAGGGCAAATGGCACCGCATTGCGCAGCTGGGTTCTGTGCGCATTGGCAATGATGTGCGGATTGGATCTAATTGCAGCATCGACCGCGGCGCATTGGATGACACAATTTTGGACGATGGCGTCATTATTGATAACCTTGTGCAAATTGCCCACAATGTTAAAATTGGCGCCAATACAGCGATGGCGGCGAAATGCGGCATTGCGGGCAGTACGGAAATTGGCAAAAACTGCATCTTTGCGGGCGGGGTTGGCGTAGTGGGGCACATTAATATTGCGGACAATGTGACGATTACCGGCATGTCAATGGTCACAAAAAGTATTTCTGAAGCCGGCAGCTATTCTTCAGGAACGCCGATGCTGGAAAGTTTGCAGTGGAAGCGCGCAGCGGTGCGGTTCAAACAATTAGCAGATGTGCCATTGACCCAGTTGATGCAAAGGCTTGATTATATGAAATCTCAGATAGAGTCCCTTGAATCAACTAAATTGCGTAATAATTATGATGACTGAGTCGAATACTCCTGCATTCACAATGCCAGAACTGCCAATGCAAATTCAAACTATTCGTGAATATTTGCCGCACCGCTACCCATTTCTGCTTGTAGACCGTGTGACTGATATCACGGATTCAGGCATTGTGGGCTACAAAAATGTTTCAATGAATGAAGAATTTTTACAAGGACATTTTCCTGGCTACCCAATTATGCCCGGTGTGCTGATTGTCGAGGCAATGGCGCAAATCTCAGGTATTCTTGGTTTTGTCATGAATAATCAGAAACCCTCAAGTGACAAAATTTTCCTATTTGCAGGAGCAGAGCGGGTCCGTTTTAGAAAGCAGGTTGTTCCAGGCGATCAGCTGGTTTTGAAAGCGGAACTCATGATGCAGAAGCGCGGCATTTATAAATACAACTGTACTGCTACAGTTGATGGTGTCGTTGCGGCCGCTGCGGAAATTATGATTACGCAACAGAAAACAGAGCAAGCATGAGCAATAACGAATTTATTCACCCTACCGCTATTATTGACTCATCTGCAGTAATTGCTTCAGATGTGCAGATTGGCCCATATTCAATTATTGGGCCCAATGTCACAATTGGCGCCGGCACAAAAATTCATTCGCATGTTGTTATTGGCGGCTATACCCGCATTGGTCAAAATAATGAAATTTTTCAGTTTGCCAGTGTCGGTGAGATCTGCCAGGACTTGAAGTATGCCGGTGAAGAAACATGGCTGGAAATTGGTGATCATAATTCAATTCGTGAACATTGCAGCTTGCACCGCGGAACGGTGCAGGACCAGAGCCTGACTAAAATCGGCAGCCACAACCTGCTGATGGTGAATACGCATATTGCGCATGACTGCGTAGTCGGCGACCATAATATTTTTGCGAATAATGCCGGCGTGGCGGGCCATGTGCATGTTGGCGACCATGTGGTGGTTGGCGGCAACTCGGGCATCCATCAGTTCTGCAAGATTGATTCCTTCAGCATGATTGGCGGCGCTTCGCTGATTTTGAAAGATGTGCCTGCTTATGTGATGGTTTCAGGCAATCCGGCACATGCATTCGCTATGAATGTAGAAGGCATGCGCCGCAAGGGCTGGTCTAAAAATGTGATTCAAGGCCTGCGTGAGGCATTTAAGCTGATTTATAAATCGGGCTTAACGGCTGAAGAAGCAGTGCAGAAAATCCGCGCTGAGATTCTGCCGGAAGTTGCGGAAGCGCAATTGCTGATTGATTCGATAGAGCAGTCTAAGCGCGGTATTGTGCGCTGATGCTGATCTGTTGAAAAAACGCCATTGCAGCGAATGCCAGTCAGTTAATAAATTGACTGGCATTTTCTTTTTTAGATTCACGAGATTATTTGATGCGCGGAAGCGTGAGCAGTGCTTTGGCTTGGTGTGAAAAATGGCGCGCTAAGAACAAAGCTGGCTCAAAATTAGTATTGTCCAGCATTTTTTCACCTGCGTTACAGTTGGGTGGTATCTTAGATAATATATTAAAAAACAATTATAGATGCTGTATTTTTGCTGAAAATCAGATGATTGATGTGCTCTCAAGTTGCAGCGCTTGCACTGCCTGATTTTTGCTTTAAAAATTTAAACGCCTTTACGCAGGCCAGGCTTTGCTTTGGAAAGCCCCACTGTTTGTGTATAAAAACAGGCAAAAGTCTTTGCTGTCCATACACGGCATCCTGAGCCAGTTTTAAGCACTGCTTTAAAATGCAACGTAAGGATAGGTAATGCGTGTATCTGAAGTTTGTTTTTACTTAACTATGGGACAGCAATGGCTCCAGATATCGAATTTAAAGCGGTAAGGCTCAGCCGTGTATAGCTCAAAAAGTTAAGGAGTTTTGCAATAAACGCCTTAACGGATCAGTATTCGCCATTAGGCATTTTTTGCACCGAATTTATTTGAAAAATTTAGCTTCTTCTGATTTTGGGTAGTTCTTCAGCAGCTTCTGCTTCAGCTGGGCGGCTTGGGCTGCGTTGCGGTCTACATCTTTGGCGATGCTGTACAGCTGATACAGCGCGCGTGATGCGCGCGATGAGTTAGGGTATTTGGTTACGACGATATTGTAGTTGCGCTTTGCTTCTGGGTAATTTGTCGGTTCAATGGCTAAATTGAATTCCGCCAGCCAAAAATGCGCATTGCTGATATAGGCGCTGTTTGGATTGCTCTTAATGAAGTTCTGCATCGGCGCAATGGCTTTTTTTGCCCCACCTTGTTTGTAGGCGTCTAAGGCAACCGTATAGGCTGCCTTGTCAAGCTCTGCGGAAGACGGCTTCGCGCCTGCAACGACGGTTTGCTGAGCGGCTGGGGCGCTTGGCGGGGCATCTGCTGGCACTGTTACGGTGCCGGCGGCTGGGCTGCTGGGAGAAATATCCTGTTGGCTATCCTCCGCTGCGCTGTCTGCTGTGGAAGGGTCCAGCTTTTGCTGCAGCAGCTCCAGGCGCTGATCCAAATCCGCATAGCGGTTGCTGAGTTCGCTTTTTAATTTTTCAATTTCGTTGTCCTGCTCTTCGAGCTTGCCCCGGAGCGTGCGGATGTCATTTTCCAGCTGCTGGTTTTTTTGCATCAGCTGCCAGTTTAAGTTGGTCGGGACTTGCGCAGCTGAAGCGTCGCCTGCGGAAATGGCCGCCGCTGTATTATTTTGCGCATAGGCCAGGCTGTCCTGGCTTAAGCCGCGAGATTCAATCGGAATATTTGCTAAAACCGAGGCGGAGCATAAGAAAGCCATTGCGCCTAAAACATGCTTATTGAGCATCATAAAATTTCCGTATAGTCTTTTAGATGTTTGACCGCATTCAGCTGAGATGCGCATCTACGTATAAATTCGATAGTCACATTAAAAACGTCAAACTTATGAAATGCAATAAGCTTTTGCAAACTTGTTGTGTCTTAAGGTAAGCGCAGCCCTATGCCGGCGCGGGCAGAATAGGCTGAAAGCGGCTATTTTGATTTATAAATAATCAAACGAATGAGCAGCTTAGATAAAAAGGTCATTTGGCCTTGCAAGTTTGTTAAAAATCTCTATACTCTGTTCTTGCAATGGTAGCCCTGCCGGTTACTTCGCAATTGTAATCTACAAACCCCGCCAGGACCGGAAGGTAGCAACGGTAGTAGACCTATGATGTGCCGAAGTCCTGCTGGCAGGGTTGCCACCAGTTTCTAAAATAATAATTCCTCTAACCGCATTTTAAATTTTTTCTTATATCATTTAATTTTCAGCTTATTTCAATTCAGTCCCAATCTGTTTCTTTACGCGAAATTGCTTTCATAATGGCATCTATCTCAAAGCCTCTGTACATCAGAAAGCGGATTTGCTTGGCTTTAATTTTCGGATCGCGCTCTACGCTCTTGCCGTATTTTTTCACTTTCAGCTGATAGGCCTGTTCTGCCCAATCGGTTTCCTTTAATTCTTCCGCAATCAGGCTGCTGTCAATTTTTTTGGTTTTAAGCGCCATTTTGATGCGGTTCGGGCCTTTGCCTTTGCGCTTTTGGCTGGACAGCATGATTTCCGCAACGCGCTGATCGCTTTGATAGCACTGCGCAGACAGTTCTTCGACCAGCGCAATGACTTCGTCGCGTGATTCCGCATATAAGGCCAGCTTTTCAATCAATTCCGCTTTTGAATAATCTTTGCGGGTCAGCACTGCAAACGCGTAAGAGCGCAGGCGCGAGCCTTGCAGGCCGGGTTTTTTCTCAGTCTGTTCCTGATCAAAGCTCAGGGCTTCATCCTGCTGCATTGGGGCTGCCTGATCCGGGGCGGGCGGGTGCGCCTCATCATCGCCGAACTGCTGCTTTAAAGCCTGATAGTCGAGAAGTTTTGGAAATTTTGAGTCATTCATTCTGCATATGCTTATATAGAAAAAACGCCCCGCAGGGCGTTTCACAGTTTAACGCTTAATGTTGAAGTTAAGCATCGAGTAAATCGGGTTCTACGTCATCTTTTTCGTCAACTGGCAATGTAACTGGCGTCAGCAGCTTTTCACGAATCAGACGGTCAAGTTCTTTCGCAATTTCAGGATTTTCCTCTAAATGGCGAATGACGTTGTTTTTACCTTGGCCAATTTTGCTGCCTTGATATGAATACCAGGCGCCTGCTTTTTGCACCAATTCTTGCGCCACAGCTAAATCAACCAATTCACCCAGCTGATTGACGCCTTTACCATATAAGATTTGGAACAGCGCTTCTTTAAATGGCGGTGCCATTTTGTTTTTCACAACTTTGACTTTGGTTTCAGAACCGATAATTTCGTCGCCTTCCTTCACTTGGCCAATACGGCGGATATCCAGGCGCACAGATGCATAGAACTTCAGCGCGTTACCGCCTGTGGTAGTTTCCGGGCTGCCGAACATTACGCCAATCTTCATGCGGATCTGGTTAATGAAGATCACCATGCAGTTGGAGCGCTTGGCGTTGCCGGTCATTTTACGCAAGGCTTGGCTCATTAAGCGCGCCTGCAGGCCCATGTGCGAGTCGCCCATTTCGCCTTCAATTTCAGCACGCGGGGTTAATGCCGCTACGGAGTCGACAACGATCATGTCGACCGCGCCAGAACGCACCAGCATATCAGCAATTTCAAGCGCTTGTTCGCCATGATCGGGCTGTGATACTAATAAATTATCGAGATCTACACCAAGTTTGCGTGCATATTGCGGGTCTAAAGCATGTTCAGCATCAATAAATGCGCAGGTTCCGCCCGCTTTTTGACATTGCGCAATGGCTTGCAATGTCATGGTGGTTTTACCTGAAGATTCAGGGCCGTAAATTTCTATAATACGGCCTTTCGGCAAGCCGCCAATGCCGAGTGCGATATCCAAGGTGAGTGACCCAGTTGATACTGCTTCAACAGCCAAAACTGTATTGTCACCTAAACGCATCACTGTATTCTTGCCAAACTGCTTTTCAATTTGACCCAATGCAGCATTCAGCGCCTTGCTTTTATTATCATCCATCTTACAACCTCAATACGATGTCACGAAACAATATACTTAAGTGGATGTCTTAAATTGAAACTTCTTCCACAGGCGTATATTGACAGAATTTATTGTTGTGTACACTAGAAATCACAATACGTGCGACATATTGTGACGCTCCAGCTTAGTCATCATTATAAGACCAATTCTGGTCAAACTGCTGATCATTTTCTCTTTTAAATTTGCCGATATCGCGCCGGTCTTTTTTGCTCGGCCGGTGCTCCGGACGCGCAAGATTATGCAGCTTTCTTTGCGATGCAAGCAGCTCCCTGCGCGCAATACTGACTTCTGTTTCTTCATACAGCAGCTGGGCAGCGGGTGCCGGGCCGCGGACGTCAGACAGCGCTTTGACCAGCACGGACTTTTTTTCAATGCCTTGCTGAATGGCCAGTTCCATGCCCACGCGGACTTCACGCGACACTTTGACCCGTTCGCCATTGTGATGGACTTTGCCGCCCTCAATGGCATTTTTGGCAATGGAGCGGGTTTTAAAAAACCGCGCGGCCCACAGCCATTTGTCTATACGCATACCAGCCGCATCTTCGGCCAGATTGGATTTACGCATATTGCTTCAGTTCCTCGGCATTTTTTAAAATAGGGATTAAATCTGTTAATGCGTCCAGCATCGGGTAATTGCAAGCGCTGCGCGGCGCTTTGTCGGAAGACGGCTGCAGAATGCTGTACAGATTCTGAATGCCGAACTGTTTTGCCCCATTCAGCACTTTTTCGGTATCATCAATAAAATAGCAGTGATTTGCATCAAAGGGATGCAGCGTCTGCAGCTTTTGCCAAAATTCGCTGAATTCTTTGGCGTGGCCGAGGGTTTCACTGCTGACGATGACATCAAAATATTCGCCAATCCCGGTTTTCTCCAGCTTGAATGCCAGCCCGGCGGCGTCAGCATTGGTGGCCAGCCAGCAGGGGTAGCCATTGGCTTTTAGGTGGCGCAGCAGTTCCAGGCAGCCTTCGCGCTTGGCCACTTTGTCTTTATGCTCAATTTGCATGGCCAGCACATCGACTCCGACTTTAGCCGTCCAGAAGCGTGAAGAGTACCAATTTAAGGTATGATTATGTTCTTGGTAAAACTCAAACAGGGTGTGCCGGCTGTGTTCTAAAGAGCAGCGGTGGGTTTGCGCATAGCGGATGGGCAGCAGGTGATTCCAGATGAAATCATCATAAGCAAGATCAAGCAGCGTGCCATCCATGTCAAAGATGATCACAGGTTTATCTGAATAATTCGGCATATAAAAGGTTTTCTATGTTTAAAGCAGCAGCTGGCCCGCAGGATGCAATGATCCTGCAGCTGGCGCCCATTGTGACACAGGCTTGCGAAATTTTGCGAGAAGAATATCAGCGCTACTGTTCCGGCGGGGCCTTTGATGTGGAGAAAAAGCCGGACAATTCTCCGGTAACGCAGGCAGATTACCGCGTGAATGCCTATATTGCGCAGGCCTTAGCGGGGATTTCCGACTTGCCGCTGCTGTCGGAAGAGGGCGATGAATCACAGCGTCAAAACTGGCCAAAGTTTTGGCTGCTGGACCCTTTGGACGGCACCAAGGAGTTCCTGCATCAGCGTCCTGAATTTACCATTAACTTGAGCCTGGTGGATGGAGCAGAAACGGTTTTTGCCGTATTGGCGGTTCCAGGCGAGCAAAGCGCTTATTTCTGCCCTGAGCAGGGCATGCCGCTCAAGCTGGATATGAAAACCGGGCAATGGCTGGAATATTATCCGGCGCAAGCCGAATCCCGTGTGCAGGTTGGCCTGAGTCAAAGCAGCCAAAACAAGCCGCAGTATGCGGAATACTTAGACGATTTATCAACGCTGACGGATTTCAGTGTGTTTAAAGCCGGCAGCGCCTATAAATTCTGCATGATGCTGGAAGACCGTGTGGATATTTACCCGCGCTTCCACCCGACCTGCGAATGGGACACCAGCGCGGGGCAATGCCTGCTTGAACGCATCGGCGGCGGTTTAGTTGATTTTAAGGGCCGGCCGTTTGCATATAACCAGCGCGGTACGCTGCTGAATGGCGGTTTCATCGCATTTAAAAATGGCGAGATGAAAAAATTGGCGCTGCAGGCGCTTGCACTGATGCAGAAACGGCATTGAGCTGAAAACTGATCATGCTATAGTGTTTTGTGAATTATTGATTTTTTGCCGATTATGCCTTTAGATTTGCTCCCGCCCAGCATGCTCAAAGCAATAGACTTATTGCCGGATGCAAAGACGCCTGTGACTTTATTTACCCGCCATTCCATACGTGAAGTGGCGGCAGGGCAAGGGCTGGCCGGCTATGACCTGCAGCTGACCAATCAGGGGCGGGATCTGGCCGAGGAATGGGGCTCGTATTTAATCGACAATACTGACCGCGTGATTCAGCACTGCATTTCCAGCCCTATTCAGCGCTGTGTCGATACCGCCGCCTTAATGATTCAGGGCGCGGACGTCAAAACGCTGGAGCCGAATACCCATCATATTGAAATTATTGAACAGGGCCTGCTGGTCGAGCCCGGCAGTTTTGTGCTGGACATTAAGCAGGCCGGGCCGTATTTTCAGCAGCAAGGCGCCTTGGGCTTTATCAACAGCTTTGTGAATAATGCCTTGCCGGGCATGAAGCATCCGATTCATGGCGTGGTTGATGTGCTGGAGCTGATTTACAGAACCCACCCCAGCAGCCCTTATGGCCTAAGCCTGGCGGTCAGCCATGACACGATTCTAGCGGCGATTCTGGCGGTGATTTCCGGCAGGCATATTGTGACCAAGGAAGACTGGCCAAGCATGATGGAAGGCCTGTTTGTCTGGTTTGAAGGGGATGCGTTTCTGGATTCCAAGCTGAAATGGATTTGGCGCGGCGAGCTGAATGAATTGAACATCCGCGAATTTCAGCAGCTGGACAGCTGATGGCTGGGCGTTTCGCAGGATAAAAGCAGCGCAGCGCCTAGATCTTAAAGTTTGGCCTGCAGCCGCTGCGGAAAATCCTGCAGGTTGATGCAGAGGCCGTCATCATTCAAAGGCCAAAGCGCAGTATTGACAGGAACCGTCTGCTGATGGATCCGGCTGTATTTATCCGCGGCGATTAATGTTGCAATTGCATGATCCGGTATGGAATAAGCATTGACGACATCTGGCGGATACTGCGTGCGCGAATAAAATTCCGCTTCCGTTTCGCCTTGGTGCAAGGCGAAAATGCGCTCGATTGCCGGCAGGTAAATGCCGTAGCCGAGCCATGAATCTACGCCTTGCGAGGCCTGAATTTCCGCCGTGCCTTTCATGTTTGATATCACTCGGCCAAGCGGGTCTTTTTCGCCTTTTGCGCTGAAATATTCAATGTACTGCTGTTCTGTTTCTTGAAATTTTTCTAATGCCGGCAAGAACTTGTTGATCATTCTATTTTCCCCAAGACAGTATGTGCAGGAAGCGCTGCTGCGCCTGAATGAATACCATAGCATTTGTATGGAATTGGCGCGCAAATAAAATAGCTTAATCTTGTTTTTCTTCAGTTTTGCTTCTGCCTTAAAGCGGCCTATTGAATTCAAGTGCGGGCGCTGCATGAAAAGCCTCACACTCTTTTTCTTAATTGTTCACAAAAAATAAACAGTCGGCATTTTATGCATGGAATCTCTGCTGCAGGAGGTTTGAGTTTATTTCTTTTTAAATTTATTATTCATGCTTAAGTTGATGAAAAATATTATTATTTTTTAATGCTTAATGTGCTTTCTGCTAATGGATTATAGAAAAGATGAAAAGTGTGAATTATTTCTCACGGAATTTATTAAGTTTATGTGTACTGGCGCTGATGCTCAGTGCATGCGGGGGCGGTTCTGGCGGCGGCGATCATGTGGCGCAGGAAAAGCCGCCTTATCCGGAGCCTCAGCAAGATGTGCCGGATGATTCTGTTGTCGGCTTTTATGACGATGACGCGCAAGACCGGGTGCGCACTATACGCCCGGATTTAGACGGCAGCTTCCAAGCCATGATTCAGTTTGGGCAGAGCCATGTGGTTGATCCGAACGGCAATGAGGCGAAGCAGATGCCAAGGCTGACTGCTGAGCGGGAGGCGCTGGTATTGGTCACGCCTGCAGCCGATATGGGTGAAATCAGCCGGTTAACGCTGGAGATTTACCGGGATGGGCAATTTATCCGCCAAGTTGATTTGGATGAGCCTACTGAAATTCCAGCTTCAGATCAGCCGAATATGAATGACAGGCCGCGTGTAAGCTACAGCAAGCGGGCTTGGACTGCAAAGCTGGCATGGGATGAGGTGCGTCCCGGTTTAAGCCTGAAAGTTATTGATCAGCAAAAGCGGAGCGGTGAACTGTTTGAAAACAGAATTGATTTTGCTGCGCCGGGAGAACTGGTTCTAAACAATATCCGCATTGGCATGCTGACTGCGCCGCCTGTTTCTGATGGGCACTATATGCTGCTGGAGCCTGAAAAGGCAGGCACGGATTATTTTCAGACTATTCCGGCTGCTCAGATGACGGTGGCTAAATATGACGATATTTATCTGCCCCGCGTCATGGTATCTTCCGGCGTCATTTATGATACGGCCAGTGCTGATCAGGGCGGTGATTATTCAGGAGATATGCGCGGAGATGTCGGCAAGTCTACATTCAGTGTCGGCATTAATCTTGCCAATTGGGGGGTTACCAGCGCATCAATGTCCCGTCAGGATCAGCCGCAATTGACCGAAACGGTCGTGGCGCATCATAGCCGCGGGAAATACGCCAATGGCGAACAAGGTCACGGCTTAAGCGGCGGCAATGGCATGCTGACGCTGTATGATTCGGTTGGCAATGAATTCAGTCATGAAATTGGCCATCACTATGGCCTAGGCCATTATCCGGGCCGTGTAGAAATTGATAAAGATAAAAAGATAGTGAATGATTTCTGGGCTGCGCATCATGCTGACAGCGGCTGGGGCTATATTGGCAACCGCAATAAAATGCGCGGCAATTTGACTTGGACTTCAACAGCGCTTTGGGATGGCAGCAACGGCATTCCGAACTTTAAAAACCTCTTTCCTTATGGGACGGATGCGATGTCTGGCGGCTATACAGCGAGCAGCATCTCAAAATATACGCATTACACTGGATACAGCACTTTCCTGAAAATTCAGCCGCATTTTGACCGCGATGTATGGGATGAAGCATCGCCGACCGGCTTTAAAAAATGGAATCCTGAAACACGCGCTATGGAGGTTTCTCGGCCGCAAGTGCCAGCGCCTAATCAGGAAATCTCCAAAGCCGTTTGGTTCAACAGCAGCGATGGAAATTATTTAAAGCCGCGCTTATTCGGTGTGCCTGTTTTCACCATTTTAGGCGGCTATGATCCTGCAGATCAGAAAGGCCTGCTTTATCCTGCTGCGCGCAGCAACTGGGGCAATGTATTCAGCCTGCCTGCGGCCAATACCGTACAGGATCAGGCGTCCTGCTGGCTGAATGTGCAGTATGCGAACCGCATGGAAAACATTGCGTTGGCGCCGCAGAGAATGGACGGCAATGCCAATAAGCTGCATGTGAATCTCGCGGTTGCCGATGCTCCGGAAAAAGCGGATTTGTACTGCAAGAAAGCCAATCAGGCGCCGGTTTTATTATCCAGTGTTGATATTCCAGCACATGCAGGGGCGATCAAGCCTGCGGTTAAAATTGGCAGAGGCGACGGCTACAGCGCGCTTAGAAAAATTGAATTGCCGGCATTGGATCAGGCGCTGTCTGCACAGGCGGATGCCCCAATCATGAGCCTGAAGCCGGATATGGCGCTGCTGTATGACTCGTACAAGGCGAATTCAAATGAACTCAGCGCGCTGGCTGCACAGCAATTGACGCGCTATGCGCAGCAGCAGAAAACAATCTACCGCCTGAACCGCTGGGTGAATGTTTATCATGCGGATCTTGCGAACCATAAAGCCGAGGCTGCAGCTGCATTAAACAGCTTTAAGGATGATGCGCTGGGGCTGAAGCATGAAGATATTTTTGCGCAGTCAGCTTTGCTGAAAAATAATTCAAACTGTTTGAAAGCGGAAAGATTGGAAAACGGCAGCTATGATGTTTACATCAGCGGCAGCTCAGGCTGCAAGGGCGATGCCTCTGAACAGTGGGTTTATGATGGCTTAGGGCGCATTCATAACCGGCTGGCACTAGGCCAATGCTTAACGGGCAATGGCAATTCGGCAAAAATTACCTTAACCCAGTGCAATCCGGCTTTAGAAAGCCAGATTTGGGCGATGGATGCTGCTCAGCAGGCCATTAAGCAGGCAGGGCAATGCATGGACTTAAATACGGGCTATTTGGTCAATAACCGTCAAATCCTGATCCGGTATAAGTGCTCTAACAACGCCAATCAGAAATGGACAGCATTAACGCCGAACCAGAGCTTAATGCTGTCATATTTGAAGGCGCAGAATCTCAAGTTGCTGGCAGAGCTGAAATAGCGGCAAGGTAAAAGGACAGCCCTCATCTGAGGGCTGTTTTTAGCGCTCTGGATTGCGGTGCATTTGACAAGGGGCTTAACAAAAATATATTTAGGCGTATTGCAGGAATCTGCTGCTGTTTTGATGGCTTTAAAATTTGATTGGCCGGATGAGCGCGGAAAGCGGGTGAAAAATATTCGTTGGTTTTTTAATTGCGCTTGCACCGCGGAAAAAATTAAGGTGAGTAGCAGTATATTTGCCTATGTCTCGTCCTGGAATAGGTTGACACTTATTTTCAGGTTAGCGCCCGATGGGGTTCATCGGGCGTTTTTTATTTTAATGAATATCGGTCATTTTGCCTTTTTCGACTTGGTCTATAACGGACAGTTTAAAAGCGGGGAGCTGTAATCCCGCTGAGTTTTTTAACAATTGTTTCCATTGTACTCTCCTCAGCGAAGTTTGGAACGTGTCAATTTTATTCAGGACGGAACAGTGCTGTGCATCCCGCTTTTAGGCTGCATAGCATACCCTATATTCATATCAAGCCCATGATGTTGATACGCATCATAGACCAGACATTTTTATTGGTTAGAATATAGACACCTTAAATGGGTTCTAACATGGGCGCTGCGTATAAGAGATTTATGTTAAATAACCCGAATTCTGTTTAGCCAATGACTTCATAATTTGAATTGTTGGTTTAAACAGAATTGGCTTAAAATAATCATAATGATGTGAAAAGGAGGTTTTGTGGCCACAAAAAATGAAGGTCCAAATTATATAATGGCTTTTTTGATTATTTTAATTATCATATTTATATTTGGTAAAGATTATGCATATAAAGAGACAGCGATTAAACTATCAAAAGATCCAAAAAATATAATAGAAGGTTGTTTATTTTTGGAAAAAAATATTCAAAAGCAAATGGTACACCAATGTACGATGTTAATATTGATGGTAAGGTTTATACGCTTATGTATACTAGAATATATGATTTTCCAGTTGGGAAAAAATTATTAAATTTTAGAAATAATTTAAGTAAAGATGTTTCGTGTTACAAAGTTAAATATATCAAAGTGAAAATTTTATTTATGGAGAAAAGATACCTTTATGATTTAGTTGAATAGTGTTGATCTATTTTTTTGGTTCAAAAATTTATAAGATAATAATAAATAAGCTATATTTTGAATAGTATTACCCCCTTATGTATTTATGCTAATTCACCAGGTGAAAATTTTAATAGATCACTAACTAATTTATTGTATTCTTGCCCAAATAGTCTTTTAGGAACATAGATATAAAAAATAGCATCTTTATACTCAATTACATGTGAATAGTATGAAATACCATCTATACAATATACCCCGGCATAGATAAAAAAACCTAAACTTGTAAATCTATGATCTCCATTTGATGGATCTATTTGCGATAAAAAAAAGTGTTTTACTTTCATAAATTAATATCCAGTCCCTAAGTAAGCAGTAATTTCTTAGTTTTCCTAAAATTAACATAATACACGTTATTCGAAATCCAATATATATTTTCATATAAATCATTAATTTAATAATTAATAAATAGCCCAATCCTAGCTGATAGGGCTATTTAAATGATTTTTCACGTTCCACACCGGCCATTCAAACAATATTTTACTATTTTGATTAGCTTTCTGCATAGATTCCAGTCAAGCACTAAAATTTTTTACTTTCACTGCATGTGCAAGAGCAGCAGGGGGGATGTTAATTCAGATACCGCCATTATCTATCTATTTTTGATTCAAGGCTCAGCTGGGTTCTCTGCTGGCCAGTGAGCCATGTTTAATTGTAAATTCAGTATAGAGGTAAAGCCATGTTTTCATTGTTTTGGAATCTTGATAGTTTGTTTGCACAATAAATGCTTTATTGAAAAAAATTACAATTAAGTTTTGATTATCTGAAAACGGTTAAGCGCAGCAAAAAGTGCAAATTAATTTTATATATTATTGATTTTCAGTAATAAAAAAAGCCCTAAAAAGGGCTTTTTTTATTTTTGCGATTAGTTAGCAGCTAAAGCTTTAACTTGCGCGTTCAAGCGGCTCTTATGGCGAGCAGCTTTGTTTTTATGGATGATGCCTTTATCAGCCATGCGGTCGATTACTGGAACAGCTGTTTTGTAAGCTTCAGATGCAACTGCATAGTCACCAGCAGCGATAGCCGCTACTGTACGTTTGATATAAGTACGAACCATAGAACGCAAGCTTGCGTTGTGTTTACGTGCTTTAACGTTTTGACGGGCACGTTTTTTAGCTTGAGCAGAGTTTGCCACTCGTGCACTCCTTGAATTAGATTGGTCTGGGCGGGCTGCAACTCAACTGAAAACCAACATCAGAAGAACTATACCCAGCCCGTAAACAAGTGCCATATTCTGATTAAACTATGCATCGAAGTCAAGTCTTGACATGCTTTGACAACATTTTAGATGCAGAAAAATCTCAAAGAAAACGTTAGATTAGTCCGATAGACGGGAGATTGTATAAAAAATGATTAAATCTATAGAAAATGCAATTGTAATTGGGGCAACCGGATTAGTCGGCAGGGAGCTGGTCAGGCAGCTGAGCCGGAATGAAAATTGCGCAAATATTACCGCTGTGGTCAGAAAGCGTGATGATGAATTTAATCGTCTGGAAAAAGTGCAGCAGTTTGAGCTGGACGACTTTCTACTGCTGAATGAGCAGGATGTCAGCGGCTATACCCATGCCTTCAGCTGCCTGGGCACCACCATGAAGCAGGCGGGTTCAAAAGAAAAATTCTATAATACCGATTTCGCCATCAATGCGCATTTTGCTGAATTGCTGGAAAGCATGAAAACGCATTTTATATTGCTCAGCGCTTTAGGCGCAGACAGCAAATCTGCATTTTTCTATAACCGGGTGAAAGGCGAGCTGGAATATTATGTACAAAGCCTGTCTTTATACCGTACCTCAATTATCCGGCCCTCCCTGCTGCTGGGGCAGCGCCCGCAGCAAAGAACGCTGGAGGACGCAGCGCAGAAGCTGTATCAGCGCTTTTCGCATTTAGTGCCGGACAGTTTTAAATATAAGCCAGTGACAGTGGCGCAAGTGGCTCATACTATGGTCGATGTAGCTGCTGCGCAAACTGAAAAATTTCAGATTTATGATAATTTACGCATACAAAAAACCAAATGAAGGATAGATACGTGTCTACAGTGCCTTTTGTAACTTGTGATTTGCTGGATGACAACCCGGAAAAAGACCTGCAGGTGGTGACGCCGTCGCTGGATGGGAAATTCTTTAAAAGCTACGGCGCCCGCAAAAGCTTTGGCGGACAGGCCGTTACCGTAAAATGCTTTGAGGATAACTCCCGCGTGAAGGAGCTGCTGGCAGCTGAAGGCGCAGGCAAAGTGCTGGTGGTCGATGGTGGCGCGTCTATGCGCTGCGCGCTGATGGGCGATTTAATTGCTGAATCTGCGGTAAAAAACAACTGGAATGGCGTGATTATTTACGGCTGCGTGCGTGATGTCGATGCCATTGCCGAATTGGATTTAGGCGTGCATGCGCTGGCGGCCATTCCGCAGAAGAGCAACCGCAAAGGCGCTGGAGAAACGGATATTCAGCTGAATTTTGGCGGTGTCAGCATCAACTCAGGCGACTATGTGTATGCAGACAATAATGGCATTGTCATTGCAAAAGAGCAGCTGATTGCGCTTTAAGCTGCAGAACGGCACGCTTGGACTGCAAGATGCATCAGCCAGCGGTTTAAACTGGCTGATGCATTGAATATTTAACAATAATGAAGAACGAAGCAAAACTAAAAGAGGGACACAACCATGCTGCATCATCAAATTAAAGTCGCGCAGGCGCTGCTCTCCGCTATTGTTGAAGGCGGTCGCGGCGCCAGCGGCACGCCGTATCCTAAGCAGCCGGAAAAAGCCTTAAAGCTGTATGAGTTTGAAGGGTCGCCTTTTTGCCGCCGTGTGCGCGAAGTGATGACCGTATTGAATTTGGACTATGAAGTGTATCCCTGTCCCAAAGGCGGCCAGCGCTACCGTCAGGAAATGAAGCAGCTGGGCGGAAAAAAGCAGTTTCCTTTTTTAGTCGATGAAAATACCGGCGACCAGCTGTATGAGTCGCAGGACATCATTCACTATTTATTCAAGCATTACGGAAGAACTGGAACAACCCCGAAAAAATATGCGCATTATCCTAAAATTCCCGTGGCTGCTTTTGCAGGAACAATTTTGAATGGCGCGCGGGGTGTTTGGGTGAATAAGGACATTTTAAACCGTGAAGCGCCGCAGCAGCTGCTTGAGCTGTGGGGTTTTGAGGCCAGCCCCTATACCCGCATTGTCCGCGGCGTACTCACTGAATTGGAGCTGCCGTTTAAATTTCACAACGCAGCCAAAGAGCGCTGGCAGGATCAGGGCTTAGCGGCGCTGCGCCTGAAGCCGGGCAAGTATGTGCCGCTGGCGGGCGGCAAGCGTGAACGGATTTTAACGGTCATGGGCGATAATCTGCAGGTGCCTTATCTGGTTGACCCGAATACCGGCGTCAAAATGTTTGAATCGGCGGAAATTGTGAAATATCTGCAGCAGCAGTACGGAAAATAAGCTGTAGAAAAATGCAGCGCTGATGACTTGCAGAGGATTCAGCGCCATTCCGCACAGCCTTAAAGCATTTGGTCTAAATTGCCCTAAATGAACCCGCTTTTTCCGGTTTTAAGGTGTATAACTGTACAAATATACTTAATTCTAGGGATATCCTGCGGGTATAGATCTGATTAAGCTTGGAAAATTTAGTTAAGGAGAAGGCAGGCGATGGCATTGGAAGCAATTTTGCCGGTACCGGTTCTGGTGGTTGAAGACGAGGAAATTATCCAGTTCAGATTGCGGAAAATTTTAATAGATCTGGGCTATGCCAATGATGTCCTGCTTTTTGCTAAAAACGTAAAGGAAGCGTTTGCTTTTCTGGAACAGCAGCCGATCTCGCTGGCCCTGATTGACTTGGGGCTGCCGGACGGCAATGGCATTGAAATTATTGAAAAGATCCGCGCTTTGGAAAGCAATGCGCTGATCCTGGTGATTTCTGCCTGGAGCACTCAGGAAAGCCTGTTTGGCGCTATTAAGGCCGGCGCAACCGGCTATGTGCTGAAAGAGCGCGATGATGCGGAGGTGCTGCTGTCGATCCGCAGCATTTTACGCGGCGGCGCGCCGATTGATCCCTTTATTGCGCGGGAAATCCTCAAGCAGATTGCTGCATCTGAAAGCGATGCGGCCATTATTGCACCGCAAAGTTCAGAAGCTGAACACAACCTGCTGACCGTGCGGGAAAAAGAGATACTGAACTTGGTTGCGCAGGGCCTGAGTAACCGTGAAATTGCAGAACAGCTGTTTGTTTCGCGCTATACGGTCGAAAGCCACATTAAGCATATTTACCGGAAACTGTCGGTCACCAAGCGGACAAAGGCGGTCAGCACTGCGCGGTCACTGGGAATCCTGTAATGCGCCAATGGAAATATGCATGGCTCATCATGCTGTGCTGTTTAGCCAGCACCTTCAGCTATGCATTTACTTCCTACGAAATTAACGGCCAATGCCGGGTAGACCTGCACAGCATCTCCAAAGTGAAGACGGACTCAAATCTGCAGCTGCCGCAAAGTGGCTGGGAGCCGGTTAAAATGCTGCCGGACCGCTGGGATGAAACATGGCCGAATTATTCAGGCGGCGCATGGTATAAGCTGGAATGGACATGGCAGTGCAGGGATGATGCGCGCCTAGCCGAGCCAATTGCATTTTCACTTGACTATATTAACGCTGCCGGCGCGGTTTTTTTAAATGGCGATATGCTGTGGAGTGACCGGCATCTGCAGGAGCCATTGTCTAAGAGCTGGAATATGCCAAGGTTCTGGGTAATGCCCATTTCCGGCCTGGAAAACGGCAGCAATGAAATACTCATTTATGTTTATGGCTATGCTGTGCAGAGCGCCGGCATCGGTAAAATCAGCTTTAATAATGTCATGCAGGCGGATGCCGCGCATCAGCAAATAATCTGGAATACCCGAACCCTATTTCAAATCAATATTATTCTTTCGGGTGTTTTAGGCATCATTTGTCTGGTGATTTGGCTGTTCCGCCGCTCAGAAAGCAGCTTTGGCTGGTTTGCCCTCAGTTCGCTGCTGTGGATTTGCTTTATTTCCTATGTGCTGGTTGCAGAAACCGCGCCATTTCCAAATTCATTGGCGGCGTCCCGCGCCAACTTATGCTTTTTTATCCTGTATATCCTGTGTTTCTGCATTTACCTGCTGCGCTTTATCTCTGTATGGAAGCCTAAACTGGAACGCGCCATGATGCTGCTGACCGCAGGCTTTATCCTGAGCATATGGACAGTTTCTTTAAGCATGATGAAGCCGCTGTTCGGCACGGTGTTTTTATTTTACTGCGGCGTTTTTCTGCTGATGTATCTTTATCTGTGCTGGACTGCGTTTAGAACAAGGCATGCGGAGTCTATTTTCCTTGCAGTCTGCATGACGGCAATTGTGAGCTTTGCCGTTTTTGATGTGTATATGGTCTATGCGGACATCAGCAATGATATTGCGCCTTTATCGCCTTATACTTCACCGCTGATTATGCTGTTTATTGTAGTGATTCTGGGCGCGCGGTTGAATAGGAATATTAAAAAAATTGAACAGTTTAATGAGGAACTGTCAACCAAGGTGCAGCAGGTGAGCTTGGATTTGAGCTCCAGCCTGAATGACAAGCACCGCCTGGCGCTGTTCAATGCGCGCCTGCAGGAGCGCATGAAGCTGTCGCATGACCTGCATGACGGCTTAGGCGCTTCAATTGTGCGCTCGATGATTTTAGTGGATCAGTGCGAGAAGAATATTCCAAATCAGCAGTTTCTGTCGATGCTGAAATTATTGCGCGATGACTTGCGCCAGATTATTGACAGTGGTTCCGCTTCAGACGATAAGATCCCTGAGTCGCCAATCCTTTGGGTGGCGCCGGTGCGCCACCGTTTCAGCCAGCTTATGGATGAGCTGGACATTCATGCAGCATGGCGCTTTGCGCAGCGGTGGGAGGCGGAGCCGTCCGCATTGCAGTGCCTGAATCTGATCCGGGTGCTGGAAGAAAGCCTGACCAATGTGCTGAAGCATAGCCAAGCCACGCATGTGCAGGTCGGGATGAGCTTTAGCGGCCCGCATCAGCTGGAGCTGGTCATTCAGGACAACGGCGTTGGCTTTGATGTGGACTGTGTTAAGCAGAATGGCATGAGCATTGGCATGCGCAGCATGAAAACGCGGGTAGAGCGCATGGGCGGCCAGCTGAATATCAGGTCAGCCAAGGGTGAAACGGTAATTCAGGCCATCATCAATTTAAAATCTTCATGATGCTGAAACAGCTGCGCGCTGTTCAGGAAAAAATAAAGAAGGGGCCGAATTTCCAAGCCTTAAACTTGCGCAGAGATGCGTCTCAAGGGACAATACGCAAAATTTAACGCGTAGTTTTGTTATGTCCCAACCCATAGATATTTTAGGCGGCATTTCCGCCGAGCAGTTTCTTGCCGAATACTGGCAGAAAAAACCTTTGCTGGTGCGCAATGCCTTGCCGGAAATTGCCGGCTTGCTGGAGCCGGATGATGTGATGGAGCTGGCGCTGGAAGAGCACATCAGCGCGCGCCTGATCAAGCAGAAAGACAAAGACCCGGAGCAGTGGACAGTGAAATCTTCTCCGCTGATTAAGGGCGACTTTCAGAAAATGCCGAAGCTTTGGACTTTGCTGGTGCAGGCTGTGGATCATTATTCCTTTGACCTTTCGGAACTTTGGAAGAAGTTTTCCTTCATTCCGCAATGGCGCCGTGATGACATTATGGTGTCCTATGCGCCGAAAGGCGGTTCAGTTGGCAAGCATTTTGATTTTTACGATGTGTTTTTGGTGCAAGGCTATGGCCACAGGCGCTGGCAGCTGGGGCAAATGTGTGATGCAGACACCGAGTTCGCAGCCGGGCAGCCGCTGCGCCTGCTGCCGGATATGGAAGTGAATTTTGATGAAGTGCTGGCGCCGGGCGACTTGTTGTATGTGCCGCCGGGCCTGTCGCATTACGGCGTTGCGGAAGATGAGTGCCTGACGTTTTCTTTCGGTTTCCGCATGCCGAATATTACGGAAATGATGGACCGCGTCAGCGACAAATTTTCGGATGATCAGCTGCTGAAGAACCCGCTTGCAGACATCATCCGCGATCAGCACAGCCCGATTGGGCAAATCACCCAAAATGAGCTGAAATATCTGAAAGAAAAACTGTTTGAACAATTGCAGAATCCGGCAGTGCTGGAAGACGCCATTATGAGCCTGATGTCTGAGCCGAAATATCCGGAAAATATTCCGGAAGCGGAAGAAATTGGCGCCGGCGATCTGGAAGAAGCGCTGGAGCAGGGCTATCAGCTGATGCTGGAGCCTGCGTCCCGCCTGCTGTATACAGATCAGGACGATGCGCTGCTGTTTTGGGCCAATGGCGAAGGCATCTGCATTTCAGAGCAGTTTGCGCCGTATTTGAAGCAGCTGGCGGATGGCCAGCCGATTGCTCTGGATGAAGCGCTGTTTGATCAGGAGATTCTGGAAGATATTGCGCAGCTGCTGAATGACTCCGTGCTGATGCTGCTTCCAGCGGAAGCGGGTGAATAAACCCTGTAAATCACCGTAAAATAAGGCTTATTGCCCGCTGCGGCATCGCCTGATTTAAAGCAAAACCTGAGCCTGTAAAGTTGAAATATAAGTGAGAACACGTATTTTAATAAGGCTCGGGTTTTTTCATATCAGCACACCTGTTTTATCAATTGCTTAGAGCCGTTTTAAAAGTATAAAGGCAAGACTAATGCTGCTCAGTTAAGCGTAATTTTATTAGACTTCTTTCATAAATTAACAAATGATCATTAATTGGCAGTGGAATTAATATTGAAAAGCTCCTTCTCTTGCTTCATATATGGCTCAGGGAGAAGGTTAAGATGAGGGAGTTTTTTTAATAAAATCCTCTCCCTGAGCGGTATTCCGCGCAAGTCTCCTTAAAAAGGAGAGGGAATTCCCATTGTGAATTAAATATTGTGCAAAATGATTTATGAAAGAGTTTATTACTGAGAATTAAAAATGCTTAATTGACTGGCCTTATCACAGCCAGCTGCTTTTAACGCATGCTTATGACCACCAATAGCGCAAAATATGAAAGAAAATAGGCGCAGAGAAGCAGATGGAATCAATCCGGTCCAGCATGCCGCCGTGCCCGTGAATCAGCTGCCCCCAGTCCTTCACGCCGCGGTCGCGCTTAATAGCGGACATCACCAGCCCGCCAAAAAAGCCGAAGATGCAAACAATAAAGCCAATCAGCGCAGCCTGCCAGTAGCTGAACGGTGTCAGCCAAGACATCGCCACGCCTAAAGCGGTGGCAAGGGCAATCCCGCCAATTAAGCCTTCAATGGTTTTTGACGGCGACAGAACCGGCGCGACCTTGTGCTTACCGAATAATTTTCCGCAGACATACTGCAGCACATCAGAGGTTTGCACCACCATAATCAGCCAGAGCGCCAGCCAGATTTTATCGCCCTGAAAGCCCGGGAGCTTCAGATTGATCAGTGCAGGGACGTGGGAAATGCAGAATACGCACACCATCAGCCCCCATTGAATTTTAGCGCTGCGCTCTAAGAAAAAGGTGGTATCTTCCTGCTTGAGCGTGGCAATGGGAATCAGTAAAAATACGTACAGCGGGATGAAGATGGAATACAGGCCGTACCAGTCAATGTAGACCAGATAATATTGATAGGGAATGACAAAATAAAACGCGATCAGCAGCGGAAAATAGTCGCCGCGCCGTGTCGGCAGCAGGCTGATGAATTCGCGCAAGGCAAACAGGGAAATTAAGCCGAACAGGATGATAAATGTGATTTTTCCAATCAGAATGGCTGTGCCTAAAACCAGCAGCATGACCCACCATGCATTGATGCGCGCGTTTAAATTATCAATGACCGGCGCAGGCTTCAGCCCGGCTTTGCGCTTTAAAATATGCCCAATGCTGGAGGCAATCACTAAAATAGCGGCAAAAATGCCGAATAATAGATAGGTCATCTGCAAATTGGTTAAATTCATTGATATTCAACCTCTTTTAATTTAAGCAATTCGCTTTGCGCATACTGCAGAAATTCAGCTTTATCCTGCATCAGCTGCGTGTTCAATGGACAGCCAAAGATGACGGTGGACAGCAGCGGCAGCGGCACCAAAGCGCCTTTAGGCATGACGCGCTTTAAATTGGAAATCCACACCGGGACAATTTCAACGTCTGGAAACTGCTGCTTAAGATGGTAAAGGCCGCTTTTAAACTGCAGCAGCTCAACATCATCATCTAAATTGCGTGTGCCTTCCGGGAAGAAAATAATTGAATAGCCTTCTGCGAGCACCGCTTTTACCGGCTGCAAGGGGTCTTCGCCGTTCCCGCCGCTGCGCCGTATGGTGACGCCGGAAAAAGCATCCTGAATTAAAAATCGCCGCAAACCGTCTTTCAGCCAGTAATCTGAGGCGGCAACCGGGCGGGTCCGGCAGCGGATATGCCTGGGCAAAGATGACCACAGCAAAATAAAATCGATATGGCTGTTGTGATTGGCGAAGTAAATCCGCTGCTTCATTTCCGGCTTGCACCCGGCCCAAAGGCTGCGCGCGCCGGTTAATAGGCGCGCGCCGCGCCGGGTCAAAAATGCGATAAAGCGGGCGCAGGCTCGGGACAGTAAGTTGGGCTTTCTTTCGGTCTGCGGCATGGTCAACTGGCCTGATAATTTATTGTTAAAGTCCAAAACGCTAGGCAAATTAGAGCAAGATACTGCATAAATAGCAAACAGGCTTGCGCTTTAAACAGCCGGATGCAGCCCTGAAGCCGCTCAGTCCAGCCGCGGCCGGCTTTCGCCTGAGGCATCAGCTTGAGCTGAATTAAGCTTTGGTCTAAATCTGCCGTGATTTCATGCAGAGGCTGTTCAGACTGCGCTAAGGCCTCCAGCAGCCGGGCATCGAACAGCACCCGTATGGACAGGTAATGATGCGCCGCCAGCAGCAGTGAACAGAAAATCAGCGCGGAAAAGCGGTACAGGCTGAATGAATTGAACTGCAGCAGGAGCATAAAGCTGAGCCCAAAGGCCGCATAGCCTGACAGCAGCAGCCCGCGCGTGGACTGCAGCAGCTTGCTCAGTACCGTCAAATTCATTTTCATGGCGCAGGCCCTTTTAACTGGCGCTGATAGCTTTCCAGCTGCTGCATTTGCGGTGCTCTGATGACCACCCACGGCCGCGCGGACTGAATCAGCGCAACCGCCTGCGCTGCGGATGCTGCATGGCCTTGCTGCATGAGCCACGCCGCTAAAATAGCGCTGCTGCGGGAGTAGCCCAAGGCGCAGAAAATCAGCAGCTTTTGCGCTTGGCCTGAAGAATTATCCAGTTCTGCAAACAGCTGCTGAAACTGGTTTGCTGCCTCCGCCAATTGAGCTGCCTGAAGGGGCATAAGGTCCAGGCTGATGAACTGCCGGTAAGCGCAGCCCGCCTGCACGGGAAGCTCTGCACAGGCATCAAACAGCGCCGCATAGTTTTGCGCATGGCTTGTATTTGGAATCCGGCCTAAATAAATTTCAGTGTGTTCAATGCGGATGATCTTGGAATCTTCCGGATGCTTGCGGGTCCAAAAGCGGCTGTTCAGCCATGCAAAGCAGAAATAAGGCGCAAATAGCAGCCAAGCGCCTGCAGTCATTCTGCCATTGGCCTGCTTTTGAAAAAAATGCGGGCGGTTCAGCGCATAAGCGCTGCTGACCATGAGCAGGCTAGCGGCGGGATACAGCAGCCATAAAGTCCATGACCGGAGGAGATAAGCCGTCAGGGTCAACATAATGGCAGCGCTTAAATAGTAAAGCGCCAGTTTGAAATGTTTGGGCGAGGTGCGGGAAAGGCGGTTATTGCGCCAAGGCGCTTTAGCCGTAACAGGAAACAGCCAGAGGCAAAGCGCGCCGGCTAATAGCCCTGTCGGGATATCAATAAAGTGATGCTGCCATGTGGTCAGCACCGATAAGCCGATTAAAAATGCCCAAATATCGGCAACACGCTTCCAGCGGCCGGGCGCATGGCGCCGGTAAAAATCCCACAGGATGATCAGCAGGACAATATGCAGCGAGGGCGCCTGATTAAACGGCTTGTCAAAGCCCATCAGCACATCAAACCATAAGCCGAAGAAGCCCTGCAGTTCGGGGCGCTCAAAGCTGAATTTCAGCGGAAACAGCAGAAAGCAGCTGATAGAAATCAACTGCGCCGCTAACAGGCGCAATACATGCTGGCGCAGTTCAAATTTATTCCAGCACAGCAGCAGCGACAGGCCATAAAACAGGTCAATTGACCAGTAAGGCACAATTGTCCAAGGCCAGAGCGGAATATGCTTTTCCCAGCCAAAGACCATCACGGGAACCTCAGCCAGCCCTGCAGCATATTGGTTGGCGAAGCCGTAACTTAAAAAAAACAGCGGCGCAAGAAACAGCAGGCAGAGCAGCCCCCATCGCCATGTGCCGCTTTGCTTAGTCAGTTCCTGCATGCAGACCTCTTTCATGATGAATTATGGATGGGCCGCTTAGGGCTTGCTTTTTAATTTTTTCGCTACGGAAACGGTAAAAATGCCAAAGTCATCAATGCATTGGTCGATCTTCTGAAAGCCGGCTTCTTCCACCAGCGCGTCCATTTCCGCCTGAGAGCGCAGGCGCATGACCCATGCATTGCCTGCGCGGTGAGAGGTCAGCGCGCGGGCGATGAATTCCTGCTGCGGATGCCAAATTTGACCGGTATAAATCAGATAGCCTTCATCTTCTAGCGCTTGGCTCAGGCCTTGCAGCGACTGGCGCAGCAGGTCATTATCATTGAACAGCTCATACAGTCCGGACACCACCGCCAAATTCGGCTTCGGTTCGACATGGGCCAAAGATTCGGCATTAAAGGCGTCCGCTTCGGCAAATTGCGCAATATCCTGCAGGCCGCGCTCCGCAATCAGGGCTTGGCCGGCTTTGACATTCACCGGGCTGTAGTCGCGCAGTAAAATGGAGGCCGGGCGCTGAGGCAATTGCGCTGCGGCGTCTAAAATATAGCGCCCATGGCCCGCAGCGATATCCATGATCTTCAGCGCTTTGCCCTGTTCCAGCAGAACCTTCGCGTATTTGTTCAGCAGCGCTTCTATATTCTGCTTGCGCACCCGTATGCCGCGCCAGCCAATCGCATTCAGATATTGGCGGTCAATGATTTTGCCGATGGGATTGGCGCTTTCAGCCTGATTGCGGTAGACGAAATCCAGCGTGCTGCCGGAGTCATAGCCGGTTTCTTCGCCAATTTTCAGGCCTTTGGACAGCAGGCTGCCTATTTTCAGGTTCTTTTTAGTCAGCGCCCAAAAAGACTGCTTGATGGATTTAGGCGGCAGCGCTGCGCTGAGGTTTTCCGCCACGGCGCAGCTGGCGCCAATTTTGTCGGCATGCAGCACATTCGGCGCCTGATAGGGCTTGGCAAAGCATTGCACGATAAAGCGGCGGATTTTCTGCAGGGCAATCCCGCGCTGCTTTTCACCTAAAGTGTCATGGTAAAAGCCGTCTAAGATATGGAATTCTTTATGCGGATGCGGCAGTTTTTGATAAAAGTCCCACTGCGGTTTCTGATGCACCACAAAATCTGAGCCTGAACTCAGCACCTGCGTCGGCACATAAATATTTTGCGCATCATCAACAATGCGTTTAGACGCAGCGTACAGCCCCAGCAGCATGCGCACGGAAATCGCCCGGGCAATTTTCGGGTCGGTGCCGTAGCTTTGCGCGCGTTCTTCATCATGGGTCAGCATTTTGGCTTTGACATAGCTGTTAATGAAAAAATTGCCTTTGAGCTGGCTCAGGACGCTTAAGCCGGGTTTGGCAAAAGGCACATACAGCTTAATGTCAAAGGCCGGAGAGGCTAGGCAAAGCGCGCGGATTTTAGGGGCATAATCATGCACCCACGCGGAGGCCATGACCGCGCCAACGCTTTGCGCAACTACGGCAATGTTTTTAGAATCAATGCTGTAGCGCTGCTGAATATGCTGTACAAAGTATTGAATGTCCTTGACGCAGGCGGAGAAGCTCGGCGCATCGCCGCGTTCGCCGGGAGATTCGCCGTGGCCGCGGGCATCCCAGGCGAAAAAGTCAAACTCGGGCAGCTGCAGCTCTTCAACCAGATGCGCCATGCGGCCGGAGTGTTCATGGCCGCGGTGGAACAGCAAAACCGCTTTCTTGGGTTTGGATTTGGACGCGGTGCTGCGCCAATGCCGGTAAAACAGCTCAGTGCCGTCATGCGTTTTAAAGGTGTGCTGATTATTGTTATGCATTGCTAATCCCATTTTTAAAGGTGATAAAATTATTTCAAGCTGTTTTTAATCCGGTTATAGACCGTAAGGCAGAGCAGCAGGTTAATCAGCGCAAGCAAGCCGCTGCAGAGGTAAAACAGCAGCTGCGCTGAAAATTCCAGCCAGTGCTGCGCCAGTAAAATGATGCAAATCAGGCTGAACCAGAAGGCGCGGTCGCTTTTCCCCATCGGGCCATCGTAGCGCCGTTCCTGACCCACTAGAGGCGCCATTACCCCGGCATATTCAGCTAAAATAGCAAGGAAAGCCGCCAGCAGCAGCAGTTCATTCTGCACAGCGCTGAAAGCAATCAGGCAAAGGTACAGCGCGGTATCGGAAATGATGTCGCAGAGTTCATTATAGAAAGCGCCCAGTTTGGACTGCTGCTGAAACTCGCGCGCCAGCATGCCGTCGATGGCATTAAACGCCATGCGCAGCAGCATCCACAATGGAAACAGCAAGATCAGCCAATTGACTGCATGCTTCAGGTAGTAAGCGTACAGGCCAGCAGCCAGCCCCACTGAAATGAACATGGCGCTCAGCGTCACCGCATTTGCGCTCACGCCCATGCGGTACAGCGCTTTGACCAATGGACGCAATAAATTTTGAAATGCGGGCTTTAATTGGTAAATAGAAGGCATTGTCTTTATTTTAGCGTCTGATTTTGCATGGATTTTAAACGTTTTTCTCAGCTGTTTTCAATTGTATTTATATTCTGCCGTTTTTCAGGTTTAAAATGTGCGCATTAAGTTTTTCTGAATGGCGCAGGATGTTGATCATCCAATCCGCTTTCTGCATGCATATAAGATAGTAGCGCCGTAAATCAGCTGGCTTGGCCCTAAAAAGCATTCAGTGCTTTTCCTATTCTAAAGCTGGCATCCTGCTTAGGACTTGTGCGGCTGCGGTTATTTTAAGCGCAGCAGTTTTTCTCAGTTATTTGCTGAATTTGAAAGATGTGCGATTTAAAGCCAGTGAATTAAAGCAGCCGAATCTGCCAAGCGCTGCAAAATCTGCAATGAAAAGCATATAATGCAGTGATTGTTTTTAGATAATCCTGAAAAAAGAAATGACGCCCGCCTGTAAACTTTTAAAATCGAACAAAATTGAATTTTCTATTCATGAATATGAACATGACCCCGCGGCCAAAAGCTTTGGCCTTGAAGCTGCTGAAAAACTGGGGCTGACGGTTGAAGAAGTGTTCAAAACGCTGATGGTCACCGATGATAAGAATTACTTTATTACCGTGCTGCCTGTGGAATATCAGCTGAATTTGAAAAAAGCAGCGTCTGCTTTCGGCTGCAAAAAACTGCATATGGCAGACCCGAAAGTTGCTGAACGTTTAACTGGCTATCTGGTCGGCGGCATCAGCCCAGTCGGGCAGAAGAAACGCTTAAAAACCGTGATTGACGCTTCTGCAGAAAGCTTGGCGAAAATGTATGTCAGCGGCGGCAAGCGAGGCCTGGACATCGGCTTAAAGCCGCAAGACTTGGCCAAAGTTTTGGGCGCGCAGTTTGCTGATGTGATTGATGAGTAATCATCTTGCTTAGCGGCATAAATGTGCGTGCGAATTTTACCGCTGCTCACATAATTTACGCTTTCTTATTTTAACCCAAAATAAGCGTAAAACAGTGCAGAATTAGAGCCTTAAGGTTGAATTCATTGCAAAAAAGATCAGTTTTTCCATAAGGCTATGTCTTGCTTGCTGATTTTACTTGCTTGTTAATTATCGGGCAGGGCTTAAGGAGCCGGAAATTTTGAAATCCCGCGCTTTAACCCAGCCGGATGTGTCATTGCCGTTCCTGTCAATGTACATGACATAAAGCCAAGTCTGATTTTCATTTTTGAATTCTTGGTATGCAATGACCGAGTCTTTCGGTATTACGAATAGGTTTTTGATCTTGCATTGATTTGATGGCGCTGAATGGAAATATGTGCGGAAGCCTTTATTCCCTTGAACGACAAAGCTGTATTTTGTTCCAAACATCGTCCCATTATCATCAGCAATTTTTGCAAGACGGTCACATGATGGGGAAGCCCAAACGGCAGCGCTGCAAGCTGATGCAATGGCTAAGAGGAGTAATTTTTTCATTCGTTTTTCTCTTGATTAAGGTATGTGGCTCGACTGGATTGATTGCTTAGCGTAGCAGGTTGTAAGGCCATTATAAACCAGACATTTTATCGGGTTCTAACAGGGTCACTTTATGTAACGTCCGCTATATTAAATGCAGGTACACTTCAATGGTTTTTTATTGCATAAGTTTAATTTTTCCGCGTATATCTCACGAAAGTCTTATAGAAAATAATGGCTCTTAATCAAAACCCTCTACAGTATTAAAAATATCATATATGATCGTTTTTTATGAAAAACTATTTTATACAGAAGCTTGAGACATCTATGTTTATTGTTAAATCATTTATCAGCAAGCCGCCAGTTCTATTTATGATTGGCTGTATTTCTAGTTATTCGTATGCTGCAGAAAGCTTAGCCGAAAAATATGGAAAATCAGATCAGGCTCATAATGATTATATTGGCGCCATTTATGTAAGTGAAGCTAATATGAATACTTATCAAGAATTTAAAAATGATATTGGATTCAATAAATCGCTGCAAAAAGAAAAAAACAACTTAGAAATAAATTACATTAAAGATCAATGCTCACAACTCGCAAATATTGAAATGATAGGGTGTTTGCAGGATTTAGCTAATGATATTTATAATCAAATTGAAATTGAAGAAAATAAATATACAACAGCCAAAGCGAAGAAGGCATTTTCTGCATGGAAAAACTATGCGGCAACTCAATGTGAAGCAATTTCAGATACTGCCGGTCAAGGATCTCTGGCGCCGGCCCTTTATGCTCGATGTTCAGTACAGTTAAACCAAGATTATTTAAATGCATTATCTGATTTATATTAAGGGCTGTTGAGAGTTAACGTGAGTTAAAAAAGCCGGCTGCATTAAAAAACAGCCGGAAATGACCCGGTAATGACCCGGTAATGACCCGGTAATGACCCGTTAATGGCTGGAGAATTCCTAAAAAAATCCTATATACTCAAATGCTTAAAAATAAAATATGAACCATCGGCATGCATCAGCGCTTTTTAATTTTTCTCTGCTTTTCAGCGCTATTCGGGCTTTCCGGATGTGACCGGCAGGTCAGCGCATTCAAAGATTATCTGATTGAGAAAAAAGCGGAACAAGGCGATGCAGAAGCCATGTACCAGCTGGCCATGCGCCTGAAATCCAGCGATGCCAAGCTGTCTTTTGAATGGATGCTGAAAGCTGCCGATGCCGGCCATGCCTTAGCGCAGGAAGAAGCCATTGACCGGTTTATCCGGCGTGAATCGCCGTTTCATGACTATGACCAAGCCTATGCATACAGCCTGAAGCTGGCAAAGACCGGCAATGCGCTTGCCCAATCGCAGCTGGCATGGCTGCTGGTCAACGGCTATGGCGCAGAGCGCAATTTTGATGAAGGCCTGCAATGGTATATCCAAGCTGCCGGACAGGGGCATGCTTATTCCATGCAGTATCTGGGTTTCATGTATTTTACCGGCATGGGCGTGGCCGGCGACAACCAAGAAGCATTTCAATGGTTTAAAAAGGCTGCTGAAAAAGGCCAGAAAGAATCCCAGCTGCTGCTTGCCCATATGTATGAACAGGGTGTTGGAACCGCAGTCAATCCAGCGCAGGCTCAGCATTGGTTTGATGCCGTGGCGCCGTATCGTGAGCAGATTAAGCAGGGAAGAAGCATTATTCCAGAGTTTGATTTGGATGACAGCAGCATTGCAGAGCGGGTCAAATCACAGGCGGAAATCAATGGGAACAATCAAGGCCAGCCTTCTGCTTATTTTGAGCAGGACAGCAAGCGGTTCTATCAGCTGTATAATCTGGCCTTGGATTATCTGCACAGCAGCGCCGGCAGCAGCCATGCCCAAGCCTTTAAAATTTTCAATCAGCTGGATATTCATCACGAAGGCGTCAGCTACCACTTGGCGGAAATGTACCGGCAGGGCTTGGGCACTGCGCAAAATGCCGTCAAAGCCGCAGCGCTGTATGAACTGTCGCATCAGGCTGGAAATTGGCAGGCGTCTTACCGGCTGGGTGAAATGTATTTGAATGGCGCATCCGGCATGGTGCAGAATGACCAAAAAGCGCTGTACTGGTTTAAGGAATATCAAAAGAAAAGGCCGTCCGGCGCAGGGGACAAAATTGCTTTGCTCTATGCGCGCAATGCCCACACGCCGGCGGAAATGAAAAAAGCCATGCAGGATTTGGAAAAATTGGCAGCTTTGGGAAGCCAAGAGGCGATTTTCCAGCTGGCGCAATTTTATGAAAGCGGCACGGGCACGGCTAAAAATGAAGAGCAGGCGCTGTACTGGTATAAGCGCCTGGCCGACCGGGGCAACCCGCAGGCATTGGAAAAAATGGGCGATCTGTATATGAAAGGCGCAGCAGGCGTCATTAAAGACCGCCAAGCAGCTTATGACTGCTACCTGCAGGCTGCCATGCGCAAAAACCGCGCTGCCGAACAGAAAATGCTGAAGCTGGCGGAAACCGCCCCGGCCAGCCAGCAGTTTGAATTGGCGATGTCATATGCAGAGGGCGCACTCAGCAGCAGCCCCTTAAATAAAGCCGGAACAGCAGAAAAGCTGATGAACATGGCTGCAGCTAAGGGGCATCAGCATGCGCGGTTTTATTTAGAATCCCAGCGCCGTCATCAGGAAGCAAGCCGCAATTAAGCGCATTCCGCGGATTTTTTGCGCGGAATGCTTACATGGATTAACTTAAAAGTTGGAAAAACAATACAAAAAATAAAGCAAACAGGCAATTTTTGATTAAAAAATACTCAATATTGTTTCAATCTTTATGCTTTTTCCTTTGAGCGCATATTGTTCTATAGCATAAATCCTGAAAAAAATGCTTAGGGATATAAATGCTTAAATTTCATCAAAAAAACATCAATGGCGCAATTTTTGATATGGACGGAACCATGTTTGATACTGAACGGCTCCGGTTTCAAACCTTGAAACAGGCGTCTCTGGCGCTGCATGGCGTTGAATTTTCCGACGCCTATCTCATGGCCTGTTTAGGGCTGAGCGCCGCCAGCGCCGAAGCCTTGGCCAAGCAGGAATACGGCGAAGACATTCCCTATGCGGAAATCCGCCAGCGCGCAGATGCGCTGGAACTGGAAAGCGTGCGCCAATACGGCGTGCCGATTAAAAAAGGCTTGGTTCAGGTGCTGGAACGCCTGCGCAAATCCGGCCTGCGCATGGCGGTTGCGACTTCCAGCCGGCGCGCCATTGCGGAAGAATACTTGATCAATGCCAATGTCTATAAATTCTTTGATGTGTTGGTCTGCGGCGATGAAGTCAAGCAGGGCAAGCCGCATCCTGAAATTTTCATCACGGCTGCCGAAAAGCTGAATTTGGACCCGGCAGCCTGCCTGATGTTTGAAGATTCGGCCAACGGCCTGCGTTCAGCGCGTCAAGCGCGCGGCCTGACCATTCTGCTGAAAGATATTAAAGCGCCGAATGATGAAATGATGCGCAATGCGGATTTCTACTATGAAGATATGTATGCCTGCTTTGAAGATTTAGACCGCTTTGTCAGCCATCTGGCCATGCCGAAGCTCACGGATGCCTTTCCGCAAAGCCTGAACCAGCTCAGTGTAGGCATCCACGGCTTTGGCGCCATCGGCGGCGGCTATATTGCGCAGATTTTTTCGCAGTGGGATGGCTATACCCGGCCGAAACGCATCTATGCATCGACCCGCAACCCGCTGTATCAGTCCGCGGTCAATGCATTTGGCGCTTACTGCATCCGCTACGGCCAGGTGTCTTACGATGAACGGATTGAAAATATGCAGGTCATTGATGCGGGAAATTTGGAGCAGATGCAGGAAATGTATACGGAATCCTGCATGATAGCGGTGTGCCTGCCGGAACAGGCCATTGCGCAGGAAGCCAAAACAATTGCCCAGGGGCTGATGGCGCGCCACATGGCTTTTGAACAGCAGGAAGCGCCGCTGACTTTGCTGATTATCCTGAATAAAGTCGGCGCAAAGCAGCTGTTTATGCAAAAGGTCAAAAAAGCCCTGCTGGAGATTTCCGATGCAGAAATCGCCGAAAAAATTATGGCGCAGCACTATTTCTGCGACACGGTGGTGAACCGCATGGTATCCAAGCTCAGTGACCAGAACCTGTACCGCCAGTTGCGGATTAAGCACAGCATTTTCCAGCAGCACCGGCAGGAAGGCGAGGGTGATCAAATTGAACTGGAAGATGCGACCCGGCTCAATGCAGATCAGGAACGCCAGGCAGCGCTGTATGTGGAAGATTTGCGCCGCAATTTTCAGCCCAGCCATATTCTGCAGAATATGGACTTGATTCTGTTTAATGCGGAAACCGACATGCCGATTTATGCTGAAAATGCCAGCCCGCTGCTGAGCAAAATGCGCCAAATGATTCTGGTGGATAATATTGCGGATATTCAGCTGATTAAAAACCGGCTGTGGAATGGCGTGCATGCCATGACCGCGTGGCATGCCAGCCAGCTGGGGCATCCAGCCATTGGGCTGGCTATGGCCGATGCGCGCGTGCAGCGGTTTGCTGCGCAGCTGATGGCCGAGGTCAAGCAGGGGCTGAGCCTTGAAGTGCCGGAATATCGGCAGGATTTAGACCGGCTGGCGGATGCGTTTTTGGCCTCTTGCCAGAGCGCCTATAAAGACCCTTGCGCGCGCGTGGCGCGTGATCCGCTGCGCAAGCTGAATGCGCGGGAGCGCGTGCTGGGTTCGCTGGAAACGAATCTGAAACACGGGCTGCCGCATGAGGCGCTGCTGCGCGGCGCCATTTTGGGCTGCCTGTATGCCATTCAGCACGGCCAGGCCAGCCGTTCAGAGGCGCTGGCCCATGTGCAAAGCAATATCGGGCGCATGAAAATCGGCAGCGAACTGCAGCGGGAACTGTGCAGCCGCATCGAGCAGGGCATAGACCGGATGCTTATGGCTGGAGCGCAAGCGGAAAGGCTTGACGCAGTTGGCAGCTGAAATAGCCCCGAACCGCGGTGCATGAAGAAAATTCACGATTAAGGTGAATATTGTTAAAGAAACACATGCGCCGTGCAGCGGTGATTCATGATTAAATAGCGCAACTGATTTTGTTGTGAATGCTGCGTGTTTCTTTTGCCCTCTATGCCTGCTGTGCCGACCGCCGCTCAGGACTACCCTGAGTGGCATAAGGGCCGTCAGCGCTATGCCCTATGGTATTTGGAAATCCAGCAGCCGGAAGTATTGGCTTATTTGGCGCAGCTGCGGCGGCATTTTGCCGATTTCTTATTTCATCCGAATACCCGCCAGTTTCATATCACCTTGTTTGTCTGCGGCTTTCTGCATCAGCATAAGCGCTATGATGATGATTTCACTGATCTGGAATTAAACGCGCAGCTGCGGCAGTTGCAGCGGCTTGATCTTGCGCCATTCAAATTGAAAACTGGAAAAATCAACAGTTTTGAAAGCGCCTTGTTTATCGAAATTGAAGATGCAGAACAGGCCTTGGATGCAATCCGCCAGCAGCTGTCGCGGTGTTCAGGCGAAATTGCGCCTTTAAGCTATTGCCCGCATATTACCTTGGGTTTATACAGTCATGCTTTTAATAGCGGTGAAGTCTTCCGCCGTGCGGATGCAATTCAGCAGCAAAGCTTTGAGCTTGAAATACGGCAGCTGACTTTCGGCACTTATGCGACCCAGCAGCTGCAGGGGCTGCTGTCAGGCTATCAGCAATTTAATTTAGGTAATCTATGATTCAGCTTATTTTAGGTGGCGCGCGCTCCGGCAAAAGCCGCTTAGCCGAACAGTCAGCCATTTCATCCGCTTTGCCAGTGACTTATATTGCCACTGCGCAGGCATGGGATGATGAAATGCAGGCGCGGATTGCGCATCATCAGGCGCAGCGCCCGGCGGAGTGGCCGCTGATTGAGGAACCGCTGCATTTGGCCGAGCGCCTGCAGCGGATTGATCAGGCCGGCCAGATGATTTTGGTGGATTGTCTGACGCTGTGGATGAGCAATCTGCTGATGCAGGAAGATGCCCGGATGCAGCCGGATGAATGCGAAAAACTGCTGAAAGTTTTGCCTGAATTAAAGTCTGATATCATTTTAGTCAGCAATGAAACCGGTTTAGGCGTTGTGCCTATGGGGCAGATCAGCCGAAAATTTGTCGATGAGTCGGGCCGCCTGCATCAGCAGCTGGGGCAGATTGCCGATAAAGTGGTGTTCTGCGTGGCAGGATTCCCAATGATTTTAAAAGGAGAGAAAGCGTGAACTGGTGGTTGGAGGCGTGCAAGGCGCCAAGTGAAGAAGCAAGACAGCAGGCCGAAGTGCGCCAGCTTCAGTTAACCAAACCGACAGGCTCACTGTCTGAGCTGGAGCGCACGGCAGTTCTGCTGGCGGCGCTGCAGCATCGGGCCAAGCCGGAGATCAATCAGCCGTGGATCGCAATTTTTGCCGGCGATCATGGCGTGATGGAAGAAAATATTTCGGCCTATCCGCAGGCGGTTACCCGCCAGATGCTGCAGAATTTCGCCTCCGGCGGCGCCTGCATCAGCGTGATTGCGAAAGAATACAATGCGGCTCTGCAGGTGATTGACTGCGGTTCGGTAGGCGGTGCTTATGAATATGCTGGCGTAGAGCGCCACTGCATTATTCCGGGAACGGCCAACTTCGCCAAGCAGGCCGCCATGACTGAACAGCAGTGCATGCAGGCTATGAATTTAGGGCGCTTAAGCGCAGACAAAGCGCTGCAGCAGGGCGCGTCAATTTATGTTGCTGGGGAAATGGGCATCGGCAATACCTGTTCAGCTTCGGCGGTGGCCTGCTTCCTGCTGAATGAGCCGGCGGAACAGCTGACAGGCGTCGGCACAGGCATCCGTGCTGAGCAGCTGGCGCATAAGAAAAATGTGATTAATCAGGCTTTAGCCCTGCACAAAGATTATGCCGGCAATGACGCCTTTAAGGCCTTATGCGCAGTGGGCGGTTTGGAAATTGCCGCTATGGCCGGCGCGTATCTCCGCTGTGCGCAAATAGGCTTGCCTATTGTGGTGGATGGCTTTATTGCCACAGTTTCCGCTTTGGCTGCGGTGCGCATGAATCCTGCGGTGCGCGGTTGGATGCTGTTCGGCCATCAGTCTGCCGAATACGGCCACCGCCGCCTGCTGGATGAACTTCAGGCGGAACCTTTGCTGAAGCTGAACTTGCGCTTGGGCGAGGGCAGCGGCGCGGGGGCTGCGCTGGGCTTAATCAAGCTGGCCTGCAGCCTGCATAATAATATGGCGACTTTTGCGGAAGCTGCCGTTATTGGCGAAAAGGTTTAATTGCAACGTTAAGCGGAAAATTAATTGCAAAATCAGGCGCGGGAAGAAAAGCATGTATAGGATTGACCTGCTTCGGCATGGAGCAACAGAACTGAGCCATACGCTGCGCGGTTCAACCGATGACGCGCTGACGGCGGAAGGCTGGCAGCAGATGGAGCAGACGCTGGATCAATCCTTGGCGGCTAAAATACGCTGGGATGCAATTTTCAGTTCGCCATTGCAGCGCTGCCATGCGTTTGCAGCCAAGGCTGCAGCGCAGCTGGATCTGCCGCTCATTCCCGCGCCGTTGATGCAGGAAATGCATTTTGGCGACTGGGAAGCGGTTTCGGCGCAGCAGATTTATGAAACTGAGCCGGAAGCGCTGGAAAAGTTCTGGCTGCAGCCCACGCAATTTACCCCGCCGAATGCAGAAAGCCTGCTGGCTTTTGAACAGCGGATTCGCTCCGGGCTTGAACAGCTGCTGCAGCATATGCGTCAGCGTGGCCATCGGCGGGCCTTGCTGGTTACCCATGGCGGGGTGATTAAGCTGCTGAAATGCAAAGCGCAGCGCCAGCCTTTGGATGATGTGCTGAAAATGACTGCCGAATTGGGCCAGCTCAACAGCTTTGAACTGGCCGATGCAGATTCCATCCGTATTTTGGAGCAAGAAGCATGACGCCATTTTGGATTGCGCTGCAGTTTCTGACGGTTTTTCCGGTGCAGCTGAAAGCCATGCCCAGCAAAGAGCAGAATGGCCGGTCGCTGCTGTTTTATCCTGTCATTGGGCTGATGATTGGCCTGACGCTGTTTGCAATAGCCAGCGTGCTGCATGCGGTTCCTGCCGTGCTGCTGTCCAGCCTGATTCTGACGGTCTGGATCTGGCTGACCGGCGGCCTGCATCTGGACGGCCTAGCCGACACGGCCGATGCCTGGCTGGGCGGTTTTGGCGATGCTGAGCGCACTTTAAAAATCATGAAAGACCCGGCCTGCGGGCCGATTGGCGTGCTGAGCCTGATTCTGACGTGCCTGCTGAAATGGTCGGCTGTTTATCTGCTGCTGGAAAAGGGGCTGTATGCTGCGCTGATTTTATTTCCGGTATTGGGACGGCTTGCGCCGCTGTTTTTATTTTTAACCGCGCCTTATGTGCGTGAAAACGGCCTGGGCAGCGCTATGGATGCCTTTATTCCCAAAGTTGGCGCAATCGGTATTTTTATGGCCTGCATTGGCGCATCCGGCTATTTTTCATGGGCGGGATGGGTGGCCAGCTTATGCTTCCTGCTGAGCCTGATCTATTTGCGCCATAAGTTCATTCAGCGCATTGGCGGAATTACCGGCGATACCGTGGGCGCCAGCATTGAAATTGTGGAATGCGTGAGCCTTTTGGCTTTTGTGATTTGCAGTTTTTACGCTGCCTAGGCCGGTAAAACGGCCTGATCTTCAGATGCAAAAACGCTGGCTTGGGGAACTATGCTTAACTGACAGGCATCAGCCCTGAAAACCGCGTACCGTCCTGCATTTAGCCTTGAACGGCGCGCTGCGGTAATCAGCCTAAAAGCCAAATCACCGCATGAATTAGGCTTGGCCCCAGCAGCACCATAAAGACCCCCGCCAGCACCATGCTTAAGCAGGCAGCCACGCCTTCCTCTTTATGGCGCATAAAGGCTTTGCTGGTGCCAAAGCCGTGCGCTGCGCTGCCCAAGGCTGCGCCTTGCGCAAACTTCGAATGCAGCTGTAGCCCCGCCAGCACCAAATCCGCCAGCGCGACTCCGGCAATGCCGGTAATCATGGTGAATAAAATCACCAATTCAACAGAACCGCCAAGATTTTCGGTCAGCTCTATGGCGAACGGCGTTGAAATGGAGCGGGCCATTAAACTGTAGGCGGTTTCCTGATTGAAGCTGAACAGCTTGGCTAAATAAAAGGCGCTGACAATGCCGCCCAGCATGCCCAGCACAATGCCGAGGCTGATGGCGATGGCATGATTTTTCATCACCTGGCGGTATTCATAAATCGGAATGGCGTAAGCCACGGTCGCAGGGCCGAGCATCCAGACAATCCACTGATTTTCCTCCATATAGGTGTCATAAGACACATCAAAGGCCAGCATGAACAGAATCATCAGAAAGGGCACAAACAGTGCCGGCGACAGCAGCAGATAAGGGTGTCTGCGGTACAGCTTTTTCACCAGCACATAGGCGGCCAGGGTCAGGGCAAAACATAAAAGCGACATGCTGTGCATCTTATTCACCATGCGCCATTTTGCTGCCGGAAGGATGTTGGTTTTTCTGTCCTTGGCTGTTTTGCTTTAAGCGCGCTTCAAGCTTGAAGCCCAAATGCACGGCATAGGCGGTAACCGCCATGACGCAGACCGTGCCGCTTACTACAGACACTATCAGCTGCCAGCCCTGCGTCACAAATAAATGCTGATACTTGATCAGGCCGACCAGGCAGGGAATAAAAAACAGCATCAGCTCCGCCAAAATCAGGTCAGTGCCTCGCTTAATCCACTGCAGCTTGAACACGCCCAGCAGCAGCGCAGCCAGCAGCAGCAAGAGGCCAATGACGCCGCCTGAGATCGGCAGCTGCAGCCATTTTTGAATGGCCGTTCCGATCAGCCAAATCATGAAGAGCAGGCCAAGCTGGGCAAGCGCTTGGGCAAAATGAAGCATTTTCGGATGCTGAGATGGACTGGACATAACCGGCTGAATTTGTGGGATTGGCGCTATTTTAAAATTGACCGGCATGCTTAATTATGAATAATAAAATTATAATTATGCTTAATTGGAATAATTCAGCCATGGATATTAAAGCCCTGAAGGTTTTCGCTGCTATTGTGCAGAAGCAAAGCTTCAGCTTGGCCGCAGAAGAACTCTGCGTTACTCAGCCGACCATCAGCAAAATGATCCGCCAGCTGGAAGATGAAATCGGCGTGCCTCTGTTTCATAAAGGCGAGGCAGGGCGCAAGCGTGAAGCGGTTATGACCTATATGGGCGAGAAAATCTATCAGCATGCCCTAGTGATTTTAAATGAGCAGCAGCGCATTGCGGAAACCGTGGCGCAGGTCAGGGCGCTGAAGCAGGGTAAGCTGACGCTGGGCCTGCCGCCCTTAGGCTCGGTGCTGCTCAGCACGCTGATCGCTAAATTTCACAAGCAGTACCCGAATATTGAACTGAGCTTTTTAGAAGTCGGCGCATCCGGAATTGAAGATGCCATTTTGGAAAAGCGCGTTGATGTCGGCATTCTTTTAGGCGACTTAAAGCCCATGCTCAGCGGTATTCAGATTATGGATTCGCCGCTGTGCCTGCTTTCATGCCGGCAGTCGCAGTGGCGCGACCGCGGGAAGGTGTCTTTAATTGAACTGAAGGAAGAGTCTTTTCTGCTGTATGCCGACAGCTTCACTTTGAATAATGTGATTATTCAGGCCTGCAATGATGCCGGCTTTGAGCCGAATGCCGTGTGCAAAAGCAGCCAGTGGGATTTTATCGCCAAAATGGTGGAGTCTAATGTCGGCATTGCGCTTCTGCCAAAAATTTACTGTGAACAGCTGGATCTGCAGAAATACAGTGTCAGCCTGCTGGAAAACCCCAGCTTGAACTGGACGCTCAGCATGGCATGGAACACGGCTGCCGCCATGAGCCCGGCTGCGCGGGCTTGGCTGGAAATTATTGCGCAGGATTTGGATCAAATTCATTTTTAGCCTGGCATTAGCCCCGCAGCCCCTTTTCAAAATGCGCTTAATCCATTAATTTTAGGGCATAGATCTTAGGTGGTTCATCAGCATGAAATGGGAAGATATTGGCGATCAGCCGTGTTCAATCGCGCGCACGCTGTCAGTGCTTGGCGACCGCTGGACGATGCTCATTTTACGCAATGCCTTTATGGGCATGCGCCGTTTTGATGATTTTCAGCAGAATTTAGGCATTACGCGCCATGTGCTGTCTGAGCGCCTGAAGCGCTTGGTTGAGCATGAAATTTTAGTCAAAGCGCCGTATTTTGACCGGCAGGAGCGCTTTGAATACCGGCTGACCGAAAAAGGCCTGGAGCTGTATCCAATTTTAATGGCAATGACCCAATGGGCTGATAAATGGATGGATCAAGGCCAAGGCGCGCCGGTGCAGTATGTGCACAACAGCTGCGGTCAGGCGTTTCAGCCCGTCATGGTTTGTTCAGAATGCAAAAACCGGCTGCATGCCAGGCAGGTGAAGCCGGTTTTTACCCAGACCTATTTCAGCTATCTCCCTAAGCAGGCTTGAACTGCAGAACAGGTCAATAAATCAAATCGAAAAAGCGCTTATAGGCAGTTGGCCGGCTTAGGCACGCCTGCCAAGCGGCTGAGATGGCGCGCCACCAAGCCGGTATTGAATTTTTCCTGCAGTACCGCGTTATTGAGATCGGCGCTGACGGTTTTCATTAGGAATTTAATCAGCGGGCGCGTTGCCGGCGCATGCCCGAACTGTTGATAAAACTGGCGCACCGCCTGCAGAATTTCAAAATGCCAAGGCGTTAATTCAAGATCTAAGCTTTTGGCCAGCTCCTGCGCCACGCTTTCAGTCCAAATGCTGTAATCCGCCAAATGGCCATCTTGATCGAGTTCTAAATTCATCTGTAAAACCGTTATCTTAAACTGTTATTTTAACGTCACGCAGCGGCTGAACTGCAGGCACAAATCGGCAAAAGCGCCGTAGCTGATGATTTGAACTGCGCTTAGTGCCGGATTCAGCAGCTGCTGTTCAGTGTCCAGTACATGGCAATTCGATAGCTGTGCAATAGCTTCATGGTCTGCATGCAGCACGGATTCGCCCATCAGCACGGCCTGATCGCCCGGCGCATAAAGCTGCTGCAGCTTGGCAAGGGCCAGCGGGGCAGTGGCATAGCTGGCCTGAATGAGATAGAGCGTATTATTTGACATGGTTTTTTCTGACATTTTTCTCACCGCTTACCAGTACAGCACATGATCAAACTGCTGAATCAGGGCGGCATTCAATTCGATAAATTCAATTTCCTGTTCAGCGGCCTGAACAAAGGCATTGCCCTGATTTTTTGCTTCGACAAGCACCGGCGTCAGGTCATAGAACTCAAAGCTGTCGACCATGTTGGAGGCGACTTTAAAGGCATGCTTGAACCGGTCAAATTCAAGTTCGGAGGCCAGCAAGCTCAGTGCGCCATCCTGCAGCAGAACTTTGACTTCACAGCCAAAAGTTGCCAGCACCATCGCCGCGGACAAGCTCTCATGCACTTGCAGGCTGGCTAAATTGGCCTGAGTCAGTATAACGAGTACAGTTTTCACACAATAAACCTTTTAAATGCAGCAAATTCCCAAAAAATAGCTTTTAGAATTGAATTAGGCGCTGTGAGGATTGAACAGCATCAGCGAGTTCACCTAAGCCAACCAGCTCAAAGCCGGCAGCTAGATTATGCTGCTGAATATTATGGCGCAGAGCATTTTCTTCATCGGTAATTCCACGCGCCAATGCTGCGCTGACACACACCGGCAGCCGAAGCGCAAGCTTCTGCCATTCTGCAGTAAGCTTGCGTTGATCATCCGGCACCCATTGCAAAGCATTGGCAACAGCCACAGCGTCCTGATAAAAGAACACACGGAAGTCTTCACCTTGCTGCTGTAAGGCTTGGGCAAGGCCCAGCGCATGCCAGGCATGAATGGAGGTTGGCGCGGAGGTAATCAGTAATAAAGTGCTCATCAAAATTCACTGCAGGAACAGGCAGCGGCAGGCTGCTTATCCGGACTTCATAAGAAAAAGGTAGTATACAATGATTTTAGTGACTGGTGGATTAGGCTTTATAGGCTCGCACACTGCTTTAAGTCTTTTAGCGCAGGGACAAGAAGTCATCATTGTTGATAATTTGTCCAATGCAGGCCTGCAGGTATTGGAACGCCTGGAATATATTTCCGGCATGTATGTGCCTTTTATTAAGCTGGACATTCGCAACACCCCGGCGCTGAATAAAGTGTTTGAGCAGTATTCCGTCAGTGCGGTGGTGCATGCGGCCGGCTTCAAGTCTTTAGAAGAATCGGTGCTGAAGCCGCTGGAATACTACAATGACAATGTCAGCTGCATAATGAGCCTGATGCGCGCCATGCAGAGAACCGGCGTGCGGACGCTGGTGCATCTTTCAAGCTTGGCGGTGTACGGCCAATCGTCCGCAGAATTGAAGGAAGATACGCCGTTTAACTATGCTTACCCCAACCCCTATGTAAAATCGCAGCAGATGATTGAGGAAATCATCCGCGATACCGCGCATACCGACAGCGAATGGAAAATTGCCATTCTGCGTTTAGGTAATATTGCCGGCGCATTTGAGCATGGCGTATTGGGCGAATTCATCACGCCGCTGCCGAAAAATATTGTGCCGCTGGCCATGCAGGTTGGTGCGATGCAGCGCGAGTTTCTTGAACTGCGCCGGCAGGCCAATACTGAAGATAAGACTGCGGAACGCAGTTTTCTGCATGTGCTGGACTGCTGCCAGGCCATTCTGCTGACGCTGCATTGGCTCAGCCGGCAGATGCATGTCTGTGAAGCGTTCAATATTGCCGGGGAGCTGATTTCAATTCAGAAATTATTGGATCAGGTTTCAGAAGTCACCGGCAGCGAAATTAAAACCGTTGACGCCGGCTATTATTCAAATGCGGAATTTGACCAGCTGGGGGCCAGCACAGAGAAGGCGCAGGAAATTTTAAAATGGAAAGCCGGGAACAGCCTGAAGAAAACTCTAGAAGATGAGTGGCGCTTCTATCAGCTGACATTGCGTGGGCAATAGCAGGCCTATCCCCGGCTGTGAACTTCGCCTGTTCAGATTCTGATTTAAAGCTTCATACTGACCAGTTAAGGCGTTTATTGCAATATTCCTTAACTTTTGAGCTGCACAGGGCAGAGTCTTAGTGTTTTAAACCCAATACTTAGAGCTATTGCTGTCCGATAATTAAGTAAAGCAAACTTCAGATACCGCGCGCCGCATGGCCTTGCCTGCGCAAAGGTGTTTAAGCTTTTAAAGTAAAAAGGCGGATGACGCTTCCGCGTATCAAATAAAGTCTAGAATTTAAAAATGAAAAGCCGGTTGATTTCTGAACTGCAGGCTTGCATATCTGCCCAAACCCGCCAAAATAGAATAAGCAGCCGAATACAGATACTGGAGCAGGGCATTTCAATAAAACAGCTAGCTGTTGAAAATAATTATCATTTACAAATATTTCAATCTTGCATAAACTGCTGGAAATAGCCATAGCACGCTGTTTTTGCTAGAGCCAAGGTCTTTAACCTTTAACAAGGAAATGAGGTTTGAACATGCAAACACGTATTGAACACGACACTATGGGTGAAGTGGAAGTGCCAAGTGAAGCAATGTGGGGCGCGCAGACGCAGCGCAGTCTGCAGAATTTTAAAATTGGCGGCGAACGCCTGCCGCGGCCAATGATTCGGGCCATGGGGCTGGTTAAAAAAGCCGCCGCCATGACCAATGCCGAACTGAATCAAATCCCTCAGGAACTGTCGCACTATATTGTCGGCGCTGCGGAAGAAGTGATTGCCGGAGATTGGGACGCGCAATTTCCGCTGGTGGTCTGGCAAACCGGTTCCGGCACGCAAAGCAATATGAACTGCAACGAAGTCATTGCCAATATCGCCAATCATAAGCTGGGCAATGCTTTAGGCGCGCAAAAGCCGGTGCATCCGAATGATCACGTCAACCGCGCGCAGTCTACCAATGACTCATTTCCAACCGCAATTCATGTAGCGGCCAGCCTGCAAATCAACGAGCTGCTGATTCCTGCAGTTACCGCTTTGCGCGACACTTTGGCGGCCAAATCCAAAGAATTCTCCGACATTGTCAAAATTGGCCGCACCCATTTGCAGGACGCGACGCCTTTAACTTTGGGGCAGGAATTCAGCGGCTATGTTTCGCAGCTGGATCATGGCCTGAAGCGCCTGCAGCAGGCGCTTTCCGGACTGTATGAACTGCCTTTGGGCGGCACCGCAGTCGGTACTGGCTTAAATGCGCATCCGGACTATGCAGTGAAAGCTGCAGAGCAGTTAGGCGAGCTGACGGGCTTGCCTTTTATGACTGCGCCAAACAAATTCGAAGCGCTGGCAGGTCGCGATGCCGCGGTATTTGCTTCCGGCGCGTTGAAAACTTTGGCGGCCAGCCTGAATAAAATCGCCAATGACATCCGCTGGCTGGCCAGCGGCCCGCGTTGCGGTTTTGGCGAACTGCGCATTCCTGAAAATGAGCCGGGTTCCAGCATTATGCCGGGCAAGGTCAATCCGACGCAAAGCGAAGCCATGACTATGGTTGTGGCGCAGGTGATGGGCAATGACACGACCATCAATATTGCCGGCGCATCGGGCAACTTTGAGCTGAACGTATTTATGCCGGTGATTGCCTACAACTTGCTGCAGTCGATTCAGCTGCTGGGCGATGCATGCAACAGCTTCAATGAGCACTGCGCTGCCGGCATTGAGCCGAACCGTGAAAAAATTGACCACTTCTTGCATGACTCACTTATGCTGGTAACGGCCTTGAATCCGGTCATTGGCTATGAAAATGCCGCCAAAGTGGCTAAAACCGCCTATAAAGAAGGCAAAACTTTAAAGCGCGTGGCTGTTGAGCTTGGGCTGGTGACTGAACAGCAGTTTGATGATGTGGTGCGTCCTGAACAGATGGTTTCTCCGAACGCCAAATAAGGAGGCCGGGCAATCCGCATAGGCTTGTCCGCCTAACTTATTACTCAATGATCATCTGAAGGCCGTTTCCTGCGGCCATTATGCTGCATGGATCAATGCTGATTTTGGAGCGCGCCCTATTTAGAATGCCTTATCGTATTGGATAGTTTTTGTGAATTTTATTGTTATACTGTTGATTATTTATAATAAAAGAGAAGTTTATGAAAATTTTAATACTGTTAGCGTCTTGCATAACTCTATCTGCCTGCACCTTATCGCCAACAGGAACTATGACTGGCAGCAGCAATAGATACGAAACCCATAGCGATATCATGAATGCGTGGGTTGGAAAGCCGGAAAAAGACTTAATAGCGCATTGGGGAGAACCGAGTGAGATTAAGCAGAGTTCAAGCGCCTCAAAGATTGTTGTATACCATGCGCAAAATCCTTACATTCTGATGGGGTGTACCAGTGTATTTGAATTGGAACAAGGTAAAGTAACAAAGTGGGGGTATAAAGGATGCCCAATCAGGGAAAATAAAAAAGATTACAAGCTGGTTCCTAAAAATACGCCAGTACCGCAGCAAACGCTGGATGTCTTTAATTTATAAATCTTAAAGTTTTGATTAAAACCGCTTGAATGAACTGCAGCCTGTTTTTAGGCTGCACAGCATATTTAATTTCAGAAAACGTGAATACCGCTGTTTGTGTTCAGTGTGTGAATTAGCAGTCCTCAAGTGAAGGCTGTTCCGTATAAAGATTTTATGTTGAATATTCAGAATCTGATATTTTCTGAATTGTATTCAAAAGCGAATGATAGAAATATTACTGTCCAGAAATCATAATAAATTCAAAAAAAACAGTATATTCTATAGTATAGTGCCTAAAAATTTTAATGTTGAGTATAAAAATGAGCCTTAAGCCTTGCCCGGAATGTGGACATAACTACAGCAATCAAGCAAAAAGCTGCCCGCAATGCGCTGCTCCGAATAGTGATTATGAAAGTACCAGTGACCGCATGTTTAGCGGTGTAAATGCTTTAATTTTATTTGGTGCATTATTGGGTGGGGTATATTTTCTTGGAAACCCAGTTTTAAATTATTTTAATGTTGGAATTGTTGGCGCTAAAGACCTAAAAAATTGCAGTAATGATCGGATAAAAATGCAAATGTTGAATACATTTAATGAGTCGCCGTATGCTTTGCAAACCCATATCAAGGCTATCAAAGTTCAAAATGAGCAAGCTGTTGATTTTTCTCAAGACTCTGCACTTGTATGTGATGTTAATTTGGTACTTAGCAATACTGAGTCCTTAGATTTTAGATTTGATTTCAAGAAAGATGGTGATAATTACCTAATACAGGGAGAACCGCTATAAAGATGATCAGCAATGTGCTGTTTTGATCAAATTGCAATCAGTATTCCGCAATCACACGCTGGTTCAGTGCCCGCAAGCAAGCGGCTATTAACTATACCGCCGCCAACTCAGAGCTTTCAGGAACCGCACGATAGTCATTAACAGGCCTGAAACGGATGAGCGCGGCTATGCGTATCTGTCAAATGATTTGCAGCGCACCCGGTTAAAAGTCATTCTTGATGATGTGCCGACTACGGCAGGTTTCCGTGAACAGCAGTTCCAATCATTATCCGAAGTTACCAAGTCATTGCCTCAAAACATTCAAGTGACCGTCTTGCCGTATATCATTGCGCTTTCAGACACGCCGTTTAAGAAAGAAATTGTGGAAGCAATCCGCAATGCGGCTAAGCTGCCGACAGAAGAAGAAATTGAACAGCGCATTAAGGAGGCTGTCACCCAAGCGCTTAAAGATGCCGGCAATGAGTAGAAAGCCAAAGAGCTTGAGCTGAAAGAGCGCAAAACAGACAGCGAAATTCTCTATACAGATGCGAAGCGCGTTCAGGCAAGCTACTCTGCAATGCAGGGTGGCGCTCAGATGCCGTAGATTGCGCCTATTGCTGATGAAATTATGAAAGGTGCTGGATATCAGCGCCCGAATCCAATGGGCCAAGATCCGAACTTCCCGACAGCGCAAGAAACTGCAGCGCGTGATATTCGTTCGCCGTATCTGGAGGGGCGCGGTGCGCAGATGGGAAGTGAAGGCTTGGCGGATATGCAGGTACAGCAGAATACCAGTCCAATGAATCCACCGGTGCCACAGCATGGGACATCATCTATGCAGGGGATTGAAACACCAAGTCCAGCAGATAATTTAGGATAAGAATATTAAACAAGCAGAACGCTTTTGGGGAACAAAGAATGCTAAGGGTTGTTGTCTTTCATTGAGCTTGCTTTGATATGCATGACACTACTGAAAAAAGACCAAAACAAGAAGCAGGATTAATCCTGCTTTTTTAGTTTACTTATATCTCTTAGGTACTGTCATCTGGACACCATTCAGTACTTAAATTTTGTAAACTAAGTTCCAACCAACGAGTTTCTCCTCCCGAACCACCACTAGAACGATCAATGATATAGACTGGTTGTTTTTTTCGGGCTTCCAATAAAGAAACATCGATCGCTTCTCCAGCAAAACTTTGGCTACAAATAGCAGTAATCTTTATGCCTTGTTTTTTAAGTGATGGGATAGGATCATTAAAGCTGATCATGGAATTAGTTTTTGGCTGTAAAGTGATTAAATTTACTCCAAATTTTGCATCTTTACCTTCATAACGAATTGACCAAGGCACTTCATATTTACGGTCTTTCAATTGTGAAACACGCTCACCCAATTGATGTACACGCACCAAACCTTCACGAGAAGACACGGTACTTAAAGTATTAGAATTATATTCTTCTTTATAACCTTCCGTGACCCATCTAATTTTTGCATCATTGGCTAAATCATCCCATTGCCAAACTTCAAGCATTTCATTTTTTTGAGTATCAGGCATTAAATTTTTAACCAGCTCACCCAACTCATAAGAATGAAATCCAAATAACTCAGGCTCAACTTCCAAACTCTCAGTAAATTGAGTACTGTCTTCTGCTTTTTGTTGTTCCTCTTCCACACTGACAGGGGTTTTCTGCTTACTGCATCCCATTAGCGTCAGTAATACACATAAGCCTATTAATTTCTTCATTTTTTATTGATCACAGCACAATGAAGATGAGAATTGTAAAAGAGTTTAAGTTTTAACTCTATGTTTTAATATTATTTTTATATTTAATTAATCTGAATTAGGTTTAAGCAAATTTTCATTCAATAGGATTTAAAATTGGGTGCAATATTCTGCCATTTTCATCCTCCCCCCTGTAAGCATAGGTATCTACACAAATATAAGAAGTTGGGTTAAATTGAACAGCATGCTCTTCAATTTAACATTTCAAAACTGGATGCCCGGCTAGTCAAGCGCTACGGGCATTTAGTTCAGCTCAATATGAATCCACTTGCCTCACTCGCTCCAGCCCTTAAAGATATTGCTTCGGCCCAGAAGTCCAGCTTTTCAGCAACGCAGGCCGTATGGCGGTTTCTAAATAACGAAAAGGTGACTTTTCAGCAGCTCCTGCAGGCCTTTGTCAATGCAATGTACCAGGATGAAGCTTCACAGCTGGAGGCGATGTGCCGCTACATTAAAGTGAATGGCCTGATCAGTGCCCTGAAAAATAAGGACTGGAAGACTTTTGCCAAAGGCTACAACGGCCCGGCGTTTGCTAAAAATAATTACGATGTAAAGCTGGACAATGCTTATAAAAAGTGGACAGCTAAGTGAGGCTGGCTGTTTTATTGCTATGCATCCTGCTTTCAGGTTGCACAGCGCACTCAATTTCAACAAAAGTGCATATTACTGTTTGCGTTCAGTGCGTAAATTGATAGCCTTTGTTTTGAGTTTTTTCTTATTTGGTCTTTTATACTTTTTTAGCACTCGATTTTAGATGGATGTTTTCATTGATTAACATGTCAAAATTGCTAAAATATGCAACACTTTAAAATACTGTTTTTCTAAAGTTTTGATAGAATTTTGATAGGCTATTTTTTAACTTTAGAAAAACAGTAACTTACATGCGGAAATTTTCAATGTTCAATATTTATTTAACAGATGTTCAAAAAAAGGTGCAATTCAAGGACTATCCGGGTGAGCATCCTGTTAAATTTGTTCTGAGTTTTAAAAAGATTTTTCCAAGCGTAATGGAATTGATGCTGCCGGTTTTGCCAGAAAATGAAAACTTGGAAGAAATGACTTGGGAATCAACTGCTAAAGATTTCGAAATTTTTAAGCTGCTGCTCAGCGGCTGGGGCGTGATTGAGCTTCGCTTAAACGCCATTGCGCAATTCAAAGACCGCAAATATGCAGACAGCTTAGTCAAGCAGGCGCAGCAGAAGCGCAAAGACTTTTCTAAAGCGCAGCCTTTACTTTCAACTGTAGATTTGGACTATCTGTTCATGCATGAAGTTCATGGTTTAATTGATGCAGAACTGGTCGAGTTAGGCGAAAAATTCTATTTGCCGGCGCTGCGCGACTTATGGAAAGGCAAAGTTTCCGCCAAAGTGCTGCAGGCGACTTTCTAGTTCTGCCAAGCGTCAAAAAATCCCTTCACTGACTGCAGCCGGCGCTTGCATGTGCGGCTGCAGCTGCCTTAACGCATCCTGCTTCTATCTGTTGAAGCAATTATCTGCAGAATATCAGACAGCTATTGCCATGCGCCCAGCAGAAAAGCGCATGAAAAAAGTCGATTTAAAGCTTTTAAAATATGTTTTTATAAACTATAGTGAAAAAGATAAAGTTGATTGATTTGCTTGGTATTTAATTAGGTGCATTCATGCATCGCCAAGCGCAAAGTTTGAGACAGTAATTTGTTTATACGCGGTGGATTGCTGCTGGCAGCAGCGGCAATACTTTTACAGATCGCTGTATATTTACAGCCGCTTCTGCCGGAGCAATATCATATTGCCCCGGTCTGCATGTCTATTACGCACAATTTACTGTCCGCTTCCTCTCATCATCAGCATGAACCTGCCGCGTCATTGCACAGCAGCGATGCAAGCCATGCCGGACACCGTCATCATCATCTGAATTTTCTCGATGACTATAAGCTGTATCATCACGATACAGCGCATAATGAGCACAATCATCAATGCCAGTACTGCACCGTTTACGGTGATTTAGTCATGCCTCCAGTTCTGGGGGTGGCAGAAGTTTTTGACCGTGTGCAGGTGCGCTTAATTGCCTTTGAGCAAGCGTTTAAGCATGTCTATTTTGCGCTGCAAAAGCTTTATCTTATGCCCCAAGGAAGGGCGCCGCCAGCCGCTTTGTTTTAAATGATTTTGCGGCCTTATGCCTTTTGCATAGGGCCTTCAGAAAGTTTTTAACAGAGACAGAATATGCATCAATTATTCATTTCCCGAAATGCAGGGAAACAGACAGCCTATGCTTTGAATTTGGCTGAAAGCCTTATGCAGCCGAATGCTGCAAATCTGGCGCCGCTGCGGTCACCGCTTGATATGCTGAGGGCAGCGCTATGAATCTGGGTTTAACAGCGCTGGAATTGGCGCGAATCCAATTTGCTTTTACGGTTTCGTTTCATATTATTTTTCCTGCAATTTCCATTGGCCTTGCCAGCTTTTTAGCGGTTTTAGAGTGGCGCTGGCTTAGAACAGGCAACCCTGTTTTCCAAGACTTGTTTAAATTCTGGGTCAAAATTTTTGCGGTCGCTTTTGGCATGGGCGTAGTGTCAGGCGTGGTCATGAGCTATCAGTTCGGCACCAACTGGAGCGAGTTTTCGCGCATTGCCGGCAGCGTGACAGGCCCTTTGCTGACCTATGAAGTGCTGAGCGCGTTCTTTCTGGAAGCCGGCTTTCTCGGCATTATGCTGTTTGGCTGGGGGCGCGTGGGCAAGCGTGCGCATTTCTTTGCAACGCTTATGGTTGCGGTCGGCACCTGCATTTCCATGTTCTGGATTTTATCGTCCAACAGCTGGATGCAGACCCCGCAAGGATTCAGCATTGAAAACGGCATTATTGTGCCGCAGGACTGGTTTGCCATTGTATTCAATCCGTCATTTCCGTACCGCTTGGCGCATATGGCCGCCGCTGCATTTCTGGTGTCCGCCTTGCTGGTGGCTGCCACGGCCGCCTGGCATCTGCTGAAAGGCCGGCGCGATGCATTGGTAAAAACCTCATTTTCTATGGCGCTGTGGATGATTTTAATTCTGGCGCCATTGCAGGTATTGATTGGCGATAACCACGGACTGAATACATTAAAGCATCAGCCTGCAAAACTTGCTGCGATTGAAGGCCATTGGGAAACCAATAAGGATGAAGGCATGCCTTTGTATTTATTCGGCATTCCCGATATGCAAGCCGAAGAAACCAAATATGCCGTCGGCATTCCGAATCTCGGCAGCCTGATCATGACGCACAGCATGGACGGCGAAGTCAAAGGCCTAAAAGAGTTTGCGCCTGAAGACCGTCCAAATTCGCTGGTGGTGTTCTGGAGCTTCCGCATTATGGTGGGCTTAGGCATGCTGATGATGCTGCTTGCCGTCATGGCCCTGTTTTTGCGCAAAGGCGGCAAACTGTACGAAAACAAATGGCTGCATCGCTTTGCCTTTGCCATGGGACCTTCAGGCTTTATCGCCTTGCTTGCCGGCTGGTTTACGACCGAAGTGGGCCGCCAGCCGTGGGTAGTTTATGGCGTTATGCGCACTTCAGACGGCCTGTCGCCGGTTTCTGCAGAGCAGGTCGGCTTAACTTTAATCATTTTTGTGCTGGTGTACTGCGTTGTATTTGGCGTCGGCATTTACTACATGCTGAAAATCATGCACAAAGGCCCGGAGTTTATTTATTCTGCGCCGCACAGTGAAGCCGAAGTCATTCAGGCCTCACACCGCCCATTAAGCAGCATTGATGAAGGCCTTGATGCGCCAAGCGCTCAGCAGCAGGAGAAAGGCAATGATTGATTTATCGCTCATTTGGATTGTAATTATTGCCATTGGCGTGCTGATTTATGTGGTGCTGGATGGCTTTGACTTGGGCATCGGCATTCTTTTTCCTTTCATTAAAGGCAAGGAAGAGCGCGATGTCATGATGAATACCGTTGCGCCGGTCTGGGACGGCAATGAAACCTGGATGGTGCTGGGCGGCGCATCGCTGTATGCGGCTTTTCCCTTAGTGTATTCAACCGTGCTGTCTGCGCTGTATATGCCTATCATGTTAATGGTGATTGCGCTGATTTTCCGCGGCGTAGCCTTTGAGTTCCGCTTCAAGGCCAATAAGAGCAGGCACTGGTGGGACAAAGCCTTTATTGGCGGTTCGATTTTGGCCAGCTTTTTCCAAGGCATGATTTTGGGCGCCTATATTCAAGGCATTAAAACCGTCAATGGCATATATGCGGGCGGCGGACTGGACTGGCTCAGCCCATTCACCGTATTTGTCGGCATTGGTGTTGTGGCGCTGTATGCTGCCCTAGGCTGCGGCTGGCTGATTTTCAAGACAGATCAAGCGCTGCAAAACCGCATGTACCAGCTGATGCCGAAGATGATTATTGCCTTATTCATTATTTTCGGCTGTGTCAGCATTTACACGCCAATGGCGCATCCTGAAATTGCCGCGCGTTGGTTCAGCCAGCCGCAGCTGATGTATTTCAGCCCAGTGCCTATTTTAGTATTGCTGTTTACCTTCCTTGCGCTTCGCGCATGCAGGCAGCGCAAGGAATTAAGCCCATTTATCTATACGCTGGCGCTGGTTTTCTTGGCTTATACCGGCTTTATCATCAGTCTGTGGCCTTATGTCATTCCGCCGTCAGTGACCATTTGGCAGGCGGCAGCGCCGCAAAGCAGCCAGCTGTTTGCGCTAATTGGCGCTTTGATTCTTATACCGGTCATCCTGATTTATACAGGGCTTTCTTACTGGGTTTTCCGTGACAAAGTCCGGATAGGGGATGACGGCTACCATTAAAATGGAGGAATTATAATGAAGCTTTCAAAAACGCAGTGGTTTATTGCGCTGTATTTGGGCGGCTTTTTAGCGCTGGCGGCGGTTGCCGGCGCGTTCAGGCTGCTGATTCAGCTGGCTTATCCTTAAAGTAAAAAGGGCAACCTGCGGGAAAAACCAGTCAAAGCTGACTGGTTTTTTCTTTTCTGGAATCATTGCTGCCATTAGGTGCGCTGAAATGCCATCCGCAGTTTAAGCGGTAAATAAAAAGCGTGGCTTTATTGTGCAGCGCAAGGCTGGACGCAGGCGCTATAGCTAAATTCTAAAGTCTGTATTACACATAATTGCCCATAAAATATGATTTCATTAGATTTTGTGTGCGGAGCTATATTCATTTGCAGCGGTGAAATACATCTGAAAGCGTCAGAAATTGCCTTTAATCGATCATTTTCGTTTTCCGTATTTCCCGTGGTGTCATGCCAAAAAGAAGCTTAAACTGATCAGTAAATCGAGATTGAGACTGATAGCCGCATTGCTCCGCAATATTTCCAATATGCAATTGAGTCGATTGTAATAAATGAAGTCCGTATCCTAAACGTGCTCGATTTCGAATATCTTGAATCGTATTACCTTCACTTTTAAGCTTTCTTCTTAACGTAGAAGCACTCATAAATAGATTGGAAGCAATCAACTCTACTGACCAGTCACAGGAAAAATCCTTCGAGATCAGGGATTGAACCTTCCCGCTCAAATTTGGAGATTTGACGATATTGCAAACATCGGTATATCCAGAATGATAGATAATTTCTAAAATTTCTCTCTTTCTGCGTTTCATCACATGGGATGGCGCGATTGTTGACATCTCCATAAACTGGCAAAGTGCGCTGGAAAGCAGTGAATTTATTTCACCTTGAAAAAACTTCGCAGAAGGCAGCGGCATTTTAGGAAGTTCTGAAAAATCATCATGATCAAAATCAATCAGTACCGCAAAATACTCGTCCTGAAGCGGAATGTTCCGCATATCAATTCGAGGGTTATTTGATAGAAAAATAAAACTTCCAGACTGACATTCTATTGAGTCACTTTTCCCTAATTGTTTAGTCCCGCTTAGTATGAAAATAAGCAATGGTTTTAGAATTGGAACATTAGTTATCTTCTGAACCTTATAAGATGAGTATACAGAGAATGGCAATTGTGATTCATTTTTAATCATATTTTTAGCAACATCAATAACATTATTCATAATGCAAAGTTTTAGTTTTTTCATGTGCTTATGATGTAAAATATAGAGGTATTCAAATTAAGCTTCCTTAATCAAAATAACATCTTTTATTACATAGTTTAATACCCATATTCTTTAAGTTTATCAAAGAGTACAGGATCGTTTTGAAGATTATTGACCCGATTTGCAATGTAGGCCCCCTGACTAAAACCATAAATCGCATCGCCATGAAGGGCTAAAATGTGGGGCTTTCTCATCGATGATTCGATTTCATGCGCAGACATGTTTTTTCCTTTGACTAAGAAACATGCATTTTGAATTTGATTCAATTCCTTATGAGCCACTTTCTCTGCAGCTCAAAGGGCTTTAAATTGACTTAACGCTTGTATAGAGCTTCGATGGTACTTGAACCCAATGAATGGGCTTTTACCATATAGCCAGTTAATGCAGCAGATGCATCAGCTGGCAGTTCGAGTTTTTGGTCGAGAGCATATACGGTGAATTGGTAGCGATGAACACCATGGCCTTTAGGTGGGCAAGCGCCTCCAAACCCTTTTTGACCATAATCATTTGTCACGTTAATCACATCTTTATAATTGAGCTTTCCATCGCCAGAGGTAATCGAGTTAACTTCAACAGGAATGTTCACTGCTTGCCAGTGCCACCAGCCACTTCCAGTCGGTGCATCAGGATCATAAGCGAAGATTGCAAATGCCTTCGTCCCATTTGGCGCACCACTCCATGACAGTTGAGGTGACTTGTTTCCACCTGTACAGCCAAAACCATTAAATTCAAACGTATTCTTCATGAAGTTGCCATGAGAAATATCGCTGCTTGTTAGTTTGAACTCTTGTGCATGGCTGTAACCGGCAGTAAGGCCAATCAACGGAAACAAGAGTTTTAAAATAGATTTATACATTAGATTCTCAGTATTTAAAAAAAGCAGGGTATCTTAATGTTTTTATTACCGTTTAAATCTCTTTATCACGTCATTATTTCGCCCGAAATGCTCAATTTTGATCTTTGATAACTCGACCGCTTTTTCCATATTGTTCTGCCTAAATGTTTTACTGTTTTAAGCAATTCATTCCGTTCAATAGCACTTGCTTTTTAATCTTTCCAAAGTTCCGCATTTTTTCTGGGTGGAATTACCTGCCAGCAGTGTTTTGTGTCATAAGCTCTACCTGCATAAATCGAATCAAACTGCTCTTCTTGCGGGATTTGATCAAGTAAATCACTGACATTGTTGCTGTACGATGCCCAATTCGTTGTGCGATAAATTTTAGGTGCAGGCTTATTCATCAATTAATTATAGGCCATAAACCTTGGAAGATGGGTTTATGCAACAAAGCCGATAGGAACTAAAATAGATTTTGCACTGAGGCGCATCAAGCTGACAGACGCTTTCCTCGCCCAGCGCGGCTTTGCAAGGAACGTGGGAGATTGGCTTTAATACCAAGCGCCCGCCGTAAATAATCAAAGATTTAAGAAATGCATTATAAAAATGAACGGATCAGCACAGCTTAATCCGCTCCATTATCATTTGCGCTGCTTGCGGTAAACGCTTGGCCGGACTGGCTTCGCGCTTTTCCATAAGCCTTTTTTATGCTTGCGGGCATGTTCCTGCAGGGCCAGCATGTGCTTAAGCTGCTTTTTATCACGGATATATTCTTCATATACCCAGGCGGCGCCGCGCTTGATCATTTCCTCATTCATATTGCGCCGGTAGCGGTAAATCACGCCGACGCAGCGGCCATAGCGGTCGACATCGGTAATTTTGACCCGAACCAGCTTCTTGTGCACCATGGCCTGCACCATGCGCTGCGATTCTTTGCCATAGGCCTGAGAAGATTCCGGCGCATCGACATAGGCAAAACGCAATTTGGTTTGCGAACGGCGGATATTCAGCCGTGAGCAGGTGAGGGTGTCGCCGTCACTGACCGCAATCACGCGGCACCAGTACGATTTGCCTTTTTTAAAGGGAATAAACAGCTCAGCCAGAAAAAGATAAATTTTGCGGAGAATAAATAAAGCGGCAAGGCACAGCGCCATGCCTAAGGCAATCAGCCAGCCGGGAGATAAGTTTGCGAGCATAAAAAAAGACTGCTGAATCTATTGATCCGTATCCAATAAATCCAGCAAAAGTTGGAGACCTTAGAATGTGCTGTATTGTAAATGAAATCTGCTGGAATATCCGGCAGATTGATCCGCTATTGGCTTAAAAAACATCGAACAATCAATATTTTGCTGAAATATTAGGCGGCTGTCTGCAGATGCTGAAGATGTGTTTCCAGCGCGGATCCGTTGCGCCGTGCATGCTGCAAATAGCCTAAGCAAATTTATACCCATTCAAAATAGCCTAAGCGAAAATTTTAAAAATTTCGCTCCGCAAAAATTGATGGCGCTGATTTTCCTGCAAATCCTTATGCCAATGCATCCCCAACTTAATTTCCGGCAGTTCCACAGGGACATCAAAAAATTTCAGGCACTCAGCAACCTGCAAATGAGCCAAAATATTTTTCGGAATAGTCAAAATCGCCTGCGGCTGCTGTTCCAAAATCTGCAAGGCGGTTGAATAGTGCTGGCAGCGCAGAAAAATCTGCCGGGACAGCTGTCTGCGGTTAAGATGCACATCTTCCAGCAATACGCCGGTGCGGCGCGAAGAAACGCCAATATGCGGCGAGGACAGATAGCTGGCTTCAGTCAGCTGATTCTGCTGGGTGCAGGCCGCAAACTGGTCTTGCAGCAGCTTCTGAAACTGAATTTTTTCGCCGAAGTTCTGCTCCAGATCAATCACAAAATCAATCTGCTGGGCAGCCAAGTCCGCCGCAATGCTTTTGCGCTCCAGCTTGATGCTGACAAACTGAATGGCCAAATCCAGCTGCTGAAAATGCGCCACCAGCTTGGGGAAAATAATCGGTTCAATTTCATCATGCACCGCAATTTTCAGGCTCTGCACCATGCTGGGGTCAAAGCGCTGCTTCTGCATGGAAATGCCTTGAATGGCCGCCAGCGCATTTTGAATGGCCGGATAAATCTGTTCTGCAAAAGGCGTCGGCAGCATTTTGCTGCCGGCGCGCACAAACAGGTCATCCTGCAGATGCTGCCGCAGGCGCTGCAGGGCATGGCTGGCGGCTGACTGGGTGATGCACAGAATCTGCGCCGCTTTGGAAATATTCTGCTGCTCAAATACTGCAACAAAAAGCGGATATAAATTGATGTCAATGCGGTGGAAAGCGCGCATATCGAGAATGTTTTTGCTATGAATATTATTCATGATTTGCTATGGAGTAAAATCATTTTATTCATAATAGTTTTCAGGTTATGCTGCTGTAAAGATCAGAAAGCATAATATTTTAAAGGAAGCTGCCATGTTTGAATTATCAGCGCGCGCGCAGGATTATATTGAAAGAACTAAAAAATTTATTCAGGATGAAATCGAGCCTGTTGAAACAGCATTCTGGCATGAAGTGCATGAGCTGAATCAGGGCGGTGACTGGACCAAATGGCAATGGCCGGCGCAGCTGGAAATTTTGAAAGCCAAAGCCAAAGCCGCCGGACTGTGGAATATGTTCCTGCCCGATGCTGAACTTGGCCAAGGACTTTCCGTGCAGGAATATGCGCATATTGCAGAACTCTCCGGACGCAGCCTGATTGCGCCGGCAGTCTTTAACTGCAACGCGCCTGACAGTGGCAATATGGAAGTTTTATGGCGCTACGGTTCAGAACAGCAGAAAGAGCAGTGGCTGCAGCCTTTGCTGGCAGGCAAGATCCGCTCCGTGTTCTGCATGACTGAGCCTGCGGTGGCATCCAGTGACGCAACCAATATGCAGGCCACGGCGGTTGTCGAAGGCGGTGAAATTGTGCTGAATGGCCGCAAATGGTGGTCATCGGGCCTGGGCGATCCAAATGCAAAAGTCATTATTTTTATGGCGCATACGCCGGATGAAACTAAAGACCGCCATCATCAGCACTCTATGGTTCTGGTTCCTGCCGATGCTGCCGGGGTGAAAATTGAACGGATGCTGCCGGTCTTCGGCGACTATGATGCGCCGCACGGCCACGGCGAAATCAGCTTTACAGATGTGCGCGTGCCTGTTTCCAGCTTTATCGGCGGTGCAGGCCAGGGCTTTGAAATTGCGCAGGGCCGCTTGGGGCCGGGGCGCATTCATCACTGCATGCGCTGCATTGGCGCGGCGGAAAAATCATTGGAGCTGATGATTGACCGCGGCATGAGCCGCACTGCATTCGGCAAGGAAATTCTGAAACTCGGCGGCAATCTGGAGCGTGTTGCGGAAGCGCGCGTGGCGATTGATCAGGCGCGCTTACTGACGCTGTATGCGGCCTATAAAATGGATACGCTGGGCAATATGGCGGCCTTGACTGAAATTTCAGCAATTAAAGTGGTTGCGCCCAGCGTGCTGGAAAAAGTGGTCGATATGGCGATTCAAATACACGGCGGCGCCGGCGTATCGCGCGATACGCCATTGACCGGCTTCTTTGCGCAGGCGCGTTCGCTGCGCCTGGCGGATGGCCCGGACGAAGTGCATAAAGGCATGATTGCCAAGCTGGAACTGGCAAAGCGCGGCTACAGCTCGCGCAGCAAAAAGTAATCCTGCCGGTCTTATAGCCGTGACTTCAAACCGGGAGTCATGCTATAAGAAAAAGATGCAGTGAATTCATATTAAGCCTTTTTTATAAAATACAAATTCAGGGTTTTAGGAAGAAATAAAATGTCAGTGATTGATATTGGCGGATCAGTGCGTGATGGTGAGGAATTAGATGTCCGCGCTGTCGGAAATTGGCTGATTGAGCAGGGTGAAGAGCTTTCAGGCCCGGTAGAAGTCACTCAATATTCAGGCGGCGCTTCCAACTGGACTTACCGCTTAAAATATGAAAATGCGGATTTAATCTTGCGCCGGCCGCCTAAAGGCACCAAAGCCAAATCTGCGCATGACATGGCGCGTGAATACAATGTGCAGAAAAATCTTGCGCCGTTTTATCCCGTGCTGCCGGAAATGGTGGCCTTATGCCAGGATGAATCGGTCATCGGCTGCGACTTTTATGTGATGAAGCGCGTTGAAGGCATTATTCCGCGCGCCAATCTGCCGAAGAATCTGAATTTCAGTGAAGCGCAGGTGCGCGAGCTGTGCATTAATGTCATCGACAAGCTGATTGAACTGCATCAGGTGCCGTATCAGGGCACGGCGCTGGAACAGCTGGGCAAGGGCGATGGCTACTGCCGCCGCCAGGTTGAAGGCTGGGATGCGCGCTATGAAAAAGCCAAAACGCTGAATGCGCCTTCCTTTAAGCTGGTGCGCAAATGGCTGAAAGACAATATTCCTGCCGACTCGAAAACCTGCATCATTCACAATGACTGGCGTTTTGACAATATCATTTTAAACCCTGAAAACCCGACAGAAGTGATTGGCGTGCTGGACTGGGAAATGGCGACGCTGGGCGACCCTTTAATGGATTTAGGCTCGGCATTGGCCTATTGGGTGGAAGAGCATGACAGCCCAATTTTCAAAGCCACGCGCCGCCAGCCGACCAATTTAAAAGGCATGTTCACGCGCAAAGAAGTGGTGGACTACTACTTGGAAAAAACCGGGCTGCAGACGGACAACTGGACCTTTTATGAAGTCTTCGGCATTTTCCGCCTGGCGGTGATTGCGCAGCAGATTTATTACCGCTATTACCATCGGCAAACAAAGAATCCAGCTTTTAAGGATTTCTGGATTGTCATTCATGCGCTGCATATCCGCGCGCTGAAGCTGATTGGCAAGCAGAAGTTTGAAGCCAATGATGTCGCGCAAAAATATATTGGGAAAATGAAGGAAATTTTAGGAAAATGACCACGATTTATCTTATTCGCCATGGGCAGGCTTCATTCGGCGCAGAAAGCTATGACCAGCTTTCTCCCAACGGCGAATTGCAGGCGAAAATTTTAGGTCAGTATTTTGACAGCATTTTGAAAGAAGCGCCCTATGCGGTTGCCGGATCAATGCGCCGCCATCAGCAGACTGCCGGCATTGCGCTGGAGCAGTGCTTTCCCGAAGCCAGTGTGGTGACAGACAGCGCCTGGAATGAGTTCAACCATCAGCAGGTTTTTGCCCAGTATGAACCGCGCTTCAACGAGCCGCATTTGCTCAAGGCTGATGTGGATAAAGAGGACAACCCGCGGGCCTATTTGGCTAAAATTTTTGAAGGCGCGATTGAGCGCTGGACCGGCGGTGACTATCACCATGAATATGAAGAATCATGGCCGCATTTTAAGCACCGTGTCGAAACCGCCTTGCAGAATTTATGCAATGAACTGGCCAAGACCCAGCCGCGCTATGCGGTGGTGTTTACTTCCGGCGGCGTCATTTCCGTGGCTGCCGGAAAGATTTTAGGCCTCAGTCCGAATAAAACCTTTGCATTGAACTGGGCCATTGCCAACAGCAGCATGACCACGCTGCGCTTAGTCGGCAATGAACCGCAGCTGCTGAGCCTGAATGAGCATCATTTCATTAAGGCGGAAAATCCCAATTTACTGACATGGATTTGATCTTAGAAAAAATCAAACAGGAAGCAAGGTCATGGCAAAAACAATTTTAATTACCGGCGCAAGTTCAGGCATAGGCGCCGGCATGGCGCGCGAATTTGCAAAAAAAGGCTATAATCTGGCCATCTGCGCACGGCGCTTGGAGCGTCTGGAGGCTTTGAAGCAGGAACTGGAAAGCCAGTACGGCATTCAGGTGATTGCCAAGGCTTTGGACGTGACCGACTATGATCAGGTATTTGAAGTTTTCCGCGCTTTTAAAGAAGACTTCGGCACGATTGACCGGGTAATTGTCAATGCCGGCATTGGCGGCGGGCGGCGCATCGGCAAGGGCAGTTTTGAGGTGAACCGCGCGACAGTTGAAACTAACTTTATTTCCGCCTTGGCGCAGTGCGAAGCAGCTGTTGAAATTTTCCGCGCGCAGAATTCAGGCCATCTGGTGGTGATTTCCTCCATGAGCGCCATGCGCGGCATGCCTAAGCACTTGACGGCTTACGGCGCCAGCAAAGCCGGCGTGGCGGCTTTGGCGGAAGGCATCCGCGCGGAACTGCTTGATACGCCGATTAAAGTCAGCACTATTTTCCCCGGCTATATCCGTACAGAAATCAATGAAGGCGCGAAAAAGCTGCCTTTTGAAGTGGATGAAAAAACCGGTTCGCGCTTATTGGCGGCGGAAATTGAAAAAGCCCCAGTCAAAGCCTATGTGCCGAAGTGGCCTTGGCTGCCGCTGGGCTTAGCGATGAAAGTCCTGCCGCTGAAATTAGTCAATAAACTGGGCTGACTGTTCAAGCTGACTGTATTTTTATACGCTCAGCGTGCAAAAGCTCCACAAGGAGCTTTTTTATTTTCGCAAAATGGCGAAAGCTGCAAAACACAAGTTTCAGATTTTTTCTGTTCCGGATTTATGTTTTGATTCTATCAAAGCGTACTGAAGGCATGCATGATGAAAACGGATGACGGTCAAGATCACTATCAATATGAACGGATTGCAGATGCAATTGAATACATTTATAAAAACTTCAAAAATCAGCCTGCGCTGGATGAAATAGCAGCCTCTGTGCATTTAAGCCCGATTCATTTTCAGAAACAGTTCAAGGCATGGGCAGGCGTCAGTCCGAAAAAATTCCTCCAGTACATCAGTCTGGAATACGCCAAGAATGTTTTGGCATCAAAAAAATCCGAAGCGGCGGCAGAGGCGGTTTATGATACCGGATTGTCCAGCCCCAGCCGGCTGCATGACCTGTTTGTGCAGCTGGAAGGCATGACCCCGGCAGAATATAAAAATCAGGGCAGAAATCTTTCAATTCACTACAGTTTCAGCGCTACCCCGTTTGGCGAGGTCATTATTGCATCGACAGGGAAAGGCATTTGCCATATGGCTTTTGAGCAGGACCGGCATCTTGCGCGCCGGCAGCTCGTTCAGGCCTTTCCACAAGCTGAATTTATTGAGCAGCGGGATGCTCTGCAGCAAAGCGCTTTAAGCATTTTTTCTGCGTCAAACTCCCTGCCGGAAATCAAGCTGCATTTAAAAGCCACGGCGTTTCAGCTGAAAGTCTGGGAAAGCCTGCTGAAAATCCCGCAGGGGCAGCTTTCAAGCTATGGCGAAATTGCAGCGGAGATTGGCCAGCCCAAAGCCGGACGGGCGGTCGGAAGCGCAATTGGCAGCAATCCTGTGGCATTTTTAATTCCTTGCCACCGGGTAATCCGCTCAACGGGCATTATCGGCGGCTATAAATGGGGCGCGCTGCGCAAAACAGCCATCATTGGCTGGGAAGGAGCAAAAGCGCATGAACCTGCCTGATCAAAATGATGCGCCGCCAAACCTGCTGCCGTATGACGGCATGGTGCAGTATTACGGGCCAATCCTGAACAGCAAAGCTGCCGATGAATTTTTTCAGCTGCTGATGCGGCGTATAGCATGGCAGCATGATGAAGCGGTGATTTTCGGCAAGCGTATTGCCACCAAAAGGAAGGTGGCGTGGTATGGCAATCTGCCCTATTACACCTATTCCAAGACAACCAAACACGCGCTGCTGTGGACAGAAGAGCTGCTGCAGCTGCGGCATTGGGTGGAGCGCCGGACAGGAGAAACATTCAATTCCTGCCTGCTGAATTTGTATCACGACGGCAGCGAGGGCATGGCTTGGCACAGCGACGGCGAAAAAGATCTGAAGCTGAACGGCGCAATTGCCTCGCTTAGCCTAGGGGCCGAACGGCGCTTTCTGTTTAAGCACAAGCGCACGGGCGAAAAAGTTGAGCTGCTGCTGGAACACGGCAGCCTGCTGCTGATGAAGGATGTGACGCAGAGCCACTGGCTGCATCATTTGCCTATTGCCAAGCGCATCCGGCAGCCGCACATCAGCTTAACGTTCAGAACCATTGCCGATGCAGGCAAAACGCCAGCCGGCCACTCCGCAAAATAATGCTTTGCAGCGCGGTTTCGGCTTATTCGGCATCCGTCAAGCTGCCGGCCTGACTTAAAATCACTTTTCCGGCCTGTTTCACTGTTAAATTCACTTCCGGCGTTTCACTGGCGCCAATAATATTGCGCTCTACCGTATAAGTGTAGCTGCCGTTTTTAAAATCATAGTGGTGATTGCCGCCGCTGCCGTCAAACTGCACCGCGCCTTTATTTAAGACCAATGCCGGCTTTGCCGATTGCGCCTGTCCCGCTTTCCATGAGGCATAGCGGTACTGCCCATTTGGCAGCTCGTCAATGCGCACTGCAAAGCTCTGGGTCGCAAAGCTGAAAACCGGCGCTTTAAAGCTGCGCAAAGAGGGGTGCAGGTTTTGCTTCTGCTGCGCAATCAGCTGCTTCTTCAGCTGCTGTTCGGCCGGACTGCTGTAATTCACGGCGGTGATCTTGCCGTCACTCATCCAAACCTTGCCGCTATCCAGCATAATGCCGCGCCAGCCCACCGCATCCCACTGGCTGAGCTTGGACTGGGCAATCTCCTGTTTCAGCTGGGCATCAAAGACCTGAGCGAAGCGCTGCTGCATTTCTTTGGCATTTTGAATTGCCGGCAGCGGCGCTTCACGGTTCAATGGATACTGAACGTTTTGCGCAACCGCTTGCGCATTGTTCTGCTTAAACAGCTGGATGATATGCGTCACCTGTTTTTGCTCTGCCGGATTTAAGGCAAAAGCAGGCAGGCTGCTGGCCAGCAGCAGGCTGGCCGCCACAATTTTATGCATCATCGGCAATTTCCCCTATAGCTTTATTTGAATGCTAAGCCTTTAAAAAGCTTAGCCTTTAGCATAGCCAATTTCAGGCTGGGAATCAGAAAAATCCGCAGTTTTTTTTGCGCTGAACCGCGCTTGGCTACACCTGCAGAAGCTGTGAGCAGCCAGGCCTGCATCGGAAATGCTCAGCAGAATGATAAAGCGCTATTCAGCAAAAAAATGCAGCAGCGCTTCCTGCAGCGTGACCTGCCAAATGGCATAGGAATGGCCGCCAATATAGCTTTTATACGTGACATCATGGCCTTTGGCCCGCAAGTCAGCAGCCACGGCCGGTGAAGTTTCTAAAATGCTCAGCTCATTATTATTGCGTGAACTTTCATAGCTGTTGGCGGAAATAAACCAATGCTGCTTCGGCTGATGCGGCTGCGCCCGGATGATTCTGCTCATGCCATTCGGCAGGTCAGTTTCTTGCGCCTGCCACCAGAACGAACCCGAAAGCGGCACGGCGTGGCTGATTTCCTGCGGATACTTCAAAGCCAAATAGGCCGAGCTTAAGCCGCCTAAGCTGGAACCCAGCAGCACTGTTTTCCGCTTATTGCGCTCAGCCGGCAAGTGCCGGTCTATCCACGGCAGCAGCTCCTGTCCAAAAAATGCAGTAAATTCAGCATTCGGCGTCAGCTCTTTGGGGCGCTGCGCGTCATCTGGCGCAGACACAAACACCGCCTGAATTGGCGGAAGTTTGCCTTGGCTGACTAAAATATCCAAGGCTTTCGGCACATCTAGCAGGTCTACATACTGCCGGCCGTCAAAGAAAATAGCGGTAATATAGTCCTGCTTGGGGTTGGTACGTTTAGATTGATAGATTTGAATCGTGCGCTGATTATGCAGCAGCTTGCTGTTCAAGGTATAGCTTTTGACTTCAGGGCTGGCCATGCCGGGGAAATCCTTCGGATTGGCAAAGGCCGGCGCACTGTCCAGCGCGGTATAGTTTTCATTTCTTAAGCCGGATGCGTCATTTAAAGGCAAATAGGTCTGCGGGTTGAAAGGGTCAAGTTTCTGCACCTGCAGCACGGCGCGCCGCTGCGCACGGGACTCTTTCAGCTCCGGGTTTAAATGCGGGCAATAATGGGATAAATAGCCTTCAACATTAGGCAAATCTACTGCAAAACTGTAGCTGCCGATAAACCGGCTGTCCACAATTGCTTCTTTAAACCAGATATCGGTATTGGGCAGGCGGGTCAGCCATTCATGGTCATTGCTTGGCCCGCCAATCAGGCGCACATTGTGCGCGGCGCCGCGCCATAAGAAAATAATCCGGCTGTTTTGCGCGTCAATTTTTTCCGCCAGCGGCGTGCCTTGCTGCGCAATATCCTGCCAGAATTGTTCAATGATTTGGGCTGACTGCGTGGGTTTGGCCAGCAGCTGCGCTTGAAGCAGCTTGAGGCGCCGGCTCTCAGGCTGAACAGATTCACATGGCGCAGCATAAGCATACTTTTCGGCATGGACAGGCGCAGGCTGGGCCTGCAGCTGCGGCGCATAAAAGGCAAAACCGCTGCTGAACAGCGCAAAACTTATTTTTTTCAGCATGATAAAAATCAATTCAACAGTGAATACAATTAAAGTAAATGATAATCATTATTGAATTTGCCTGCCAGCCTAAATGTGAAATATCCAGTGTAAAATGCTGCGCAATTGTCGCTTCAGTCAATGCATGCGCTGAATCAATCGGCTAAACTTTTAAAGACTTCCTTGCAGCGGCACGCCATGATGATTTTAAAAGTAGCCACCCTTGCTTTAATTCCCGCTTTAGTGATTCAAGGCTGGCGCGTCAAGAAAAACACGCCACGCTTGCCGGAGCCGGAAGGCAGGCGTGAAGGGCAGTCCGGCAGCGGACAAGCCTTATCCATTTTAATTGCAGGCGACTCGGCGGCGGCCGGCGTAGGTGTAGCGACGCAGGAAGACGCTTTGCTGGGCGCGGTGCTGAAAGAACTGCAGGCTGATTATGCAATCAGCTGGAAACTTCACGCAAAATCTGGCGACAGCACGGCGCAGGCCATTGAAAATGTGCGCGCGCTTGAACCGCGCCATTATGATGTGGTTTTGACTTCAGTCGGGGTCAATGACGTGACCAAGCTGATGTCTGCAGAGGCGTGGATTCAGCAGCAGCGGAAATTTTATGGCTTAATTGAAGATAAATTCACGCCGGGTTTGATTATTGCTGCCGGTGTGCCGCCGATGCATTTGTTTCCGGCGCTGCCGAACCCGCTGGGCTGGCTGTTTGGGCAATACGCCAAGCAAATGAATAAGCAGCTGGCGCAATTTATTCAGCACAGGCCCGCTATGCAATGGATTGAATATGATCTGGAGAAATATCAGTCGCTGAATCTGGAAATGGCGGCTGACGGCTTTCATCCCAGCAAGGAAATCTACCAAATATGGGCGCAGGAAGCGGCGGCCAAAATCCGCCGGAAATTTTAAACTCGCCTTTGTTGGCTGAAAAATTGCCTTTCTGTAAATTTACTTTGCTGAAAACAGGCCTGTAAAATTTAACCGCATTCAATGAACCCGCCATGACTGATACCGAACATTCCGCTGCTGAAGCCATAATCGAAACCCATCCCTTGGCGCCGTTTTTACCTGCCAACGGCAGGCTTTTAATGCTCGGCAGCTTTCCGCCGCCGAAAACGCGCTGGAAAATGGATTTTTACTATCCTAACTTTCAGAATGATATGTGGAAAATTTTTGGCCTGTGCTTTTTTCAAGACAAAAACCATTTTCTGGATATTGAAAATAAACGCTTTAAAGAGCAGCAGATCCGCGATTTCCTCAATGCAAAAGGCATCGGCATTTTTGATACGGCCTATCAGGTCATCCGCTTGAAGGGCAATGCTTCAGATAAATTTCTGCAGATTCATACGCCGACAGACTTGAAGGCACTTTTGGCCCGCATGCCGGATTGCCGCAGCATTATGACCACGGGCGACAAGGCCACCGATACCCTCATGCTGTCGATGCCTGAAAGCGCGGAAAAGCCGGTGATTGGCGCGTCCAGCCGGACGCATTTTGCCGGCCGTGATTTACATTTATACCGCATGCCGTCTTCATCACGGGCTTATCCGCTGGCTTTGGAAAAGAAAGCGGAAGCCTACCGCCAGTTATTTATTGAAATAGGCTTACTTTAAGTAAGATTTAAAAGTCCAGCTGTTTCGGCATCATTTCAGGATACTGCACCCATTTATAGCCATGCGCTTTAAAATCGCGGACATGGGTGAAATCAGACCAGATTTTTTGGCTGCCTTTCGTCCATTGCAGCGCTTTAATCCGCGCATTCACGCGCGCTGATTCTTCAACCGAAGCTGGACGCAATGGGCCAATTTCCGCATATAAGCGCACGCCGGGATAATCCTGAAATTCGCCTTTAAACAGCGATTTCAGCCAAAAGAAGCGGCTGCTGTTCACGGCTTGAATGCAGGCTTTGGCGTTTGCCGCCAGATTTTCCTCCAGCGCGTTTGAATAGGCATCAAAAAAGAAACCTGAATAGCCCTGTTCATGCAGGAACAGCGTTCCAATTGGGGTGATGGTCGGCTGCAGATGCTGATCCACTGTGGCAATTGAGCAATGCATGGCTGCGCGCTGCGCATCGGCAACGACTTTGCGGATATGCTGCCAGTTGTGCAGATTCATTTTTATTCTCCTGTTTTTATTTAAAATTTTACAGAGTGCATTTCTATTGCTTTGCGAAGATAGCCTATTAAGCATGGCCATGCATAGCCGCAGCCTTTAAGAAAAATCCGCGCTAAGCAATCGAGCATGCTTGAATACCTAAATTATTGATCAGGCGCCGATAGCAGGCAGTTATTTAACTCGATTAGGTGGCTGAGGGCGCAGCGGCAAGATTGCTGTAACACTGAAAGATTGGAATATCCGGCGCATCATTCAGCCATCATATTCCGCATAGTCCCAAAGGTTCAGCCGGGCTTTAATTTCTTTGCGGATATTCGGCAACATCGGCAGCAGCGTGCCGTCAATCCATAAGCTCAGCGCCTGAGCGGACAGCTGCTGCTGGGCCGCATCCACCAGCTGCGCGCCTTTCACCAATACCAGTGTTTCGTCACAGGCCGCAGTTTCAATGCCTTTGAATAAGACCTGCAGTTCAAAACTGGTGTCCTGAATGAGCCATTCCAGCTCAATCTGAATATTCTGGCAGGATTTCAGTACCGCCTGGCCTTCCCAAATATCGCTGCCGGAAAGGCAGTCATGTTCTACACGCACTTTGGAAAGCGTCCACTGCATGCCGCCTAAGTCTTTTAAAGTCTTATGCGGGGTTAGAATATCGCTTAAATTGAACTGGCGGCTTAAATCAAAAAACTGCATTGGAGGGAGATCGCAAAATAGAAAAATAAAGGAAAAAACACTGCGCAGGCAATTTTAAAGCAATGCGGCAGGGCTGTAAAACCTTTGCCGCCGCTGATCTTTTTTATGTATAAATGGCATTCATAACTGAATAAGAAGGTGGCGATGCATCATCAGGACTTCATCAGCCCGGCAGGCTTGAGAAATCTGGCTGGCGCGCAGCAGGCTGCATTTTAAAGAAACCGCTATTACTTGAAGATAACGGTTTATATGTATTTAAATGCAATGGCTACGTCATTACATCATCCATTCAACCGGCAGGTAGGACACCGCTTTCATGGCGAAGCGCTGAAAACCGGTAGTGTCCGGGTCGGTTTTGTGCTCTTTAACGGAACCATCCTGCTGATGATCCAGCCAGATAATTTCATTGCGCTCATTCAGCTTCAGCTGATAGGCAATTTGCGGCAGATACTGGTTCAAGGCTTGAGAAATGTCATTCTGCAGCTGTTCAGATTCAACCACTAAGCCGACTTCTGAATTGAGATTAGCCGAACGCGGGTCAAAGTTGAAAGAGCCGATAAACACCATGCCGTCGATATCAAAAAATTTGGCATGCAGGCTGGACGCGCTTTTGCCTTTTGCAGGGATTACATTGCCGGTCATCACTTCGTACCATGTGCGCTTTTTGCGCTCTATATAAGGCTTGAATTCATACAGCTGCACGCCATTTTTCAGCAAGTCATGCCGGTACTGCTTATAAAATGCATGCACCACGGCCACATCATTGGCGGCGAAAGAATTGGTCAGCACCCGCACCTTAATATTGCTCTGCGCCAAGCCTGCAAGGTAGTCTGTGCCGCGCCGTGTCGGCACAAAGTAGGCGGAAACCAGCTCTATATGCCGTTTCGGTTCGCCCATAATCCGCAGCATTTGGTTGTAAATCAGCTGCTGGCCGCTGGCTTGGCCGCGGATTTTATCCGGGTTGTCTGCCACAAAGTGCGCCGGCGCCCAGTTAAAGGCGCGGTGCTTTAAACTGGCGTCCAGCTGCTGCTGCGCAAATTCAATTTTGTTTTCGACCTTATTCTTTTGCACGGCATCCAGCGCGTATGCCTTGCGCAGGCTGTCCAAATCCGGCTTGGCGCCTGCGCCCAGCAGCTGCGGGACTGGATAGCTTAAATCGTCATTCCAAAAGTCGATGAAGACCGCATTGGCCTGCTGAACCGCGGTGCCGTAGAACAGAATGTCCAAGTCAGTAAACTGAAAGCTGTCGCTGGCATCGAAATATTCACGGCTGATGTTGCGCCCGCCGGTCACCGCAATCGCGCCGTCGGCAATAATCAGCTTGTTATGCATGCGGTGATTGATGTTCTTGAAGCGGAATGCATAATCAATCGCGCGCAGCTTTCTGAACTTATAGGGATTAAATAGCTTGATTTCAAAATTGGGATGGGCAGCCAAGGGCTTCAGCACAGCGTCAAGCTGCGTACCGTTTTGATCGTCAATCAGCAGGCGGATTTTTACCCCGCGGTCGGCCGCCTTTAAAAGCTCCTGCAGCACCATGTGGCCAATATAATCGTCTTTCCAAATGTAATACTGCAGGTCGATGCTGCGCTGCGCATTCCGGATCAGATGCACGCGCGAGGCGATGCTCATAAAGGCGTCATCCAGCGCCAGATAGGCGGTTAGGCCTTGCGCCAGCTGTGCTTCCGCACTGTTTCCATTCAGCCAGTGTCCGGCATGAACTTGAGCGGGAGATTCCGGTTTAGATTCATTCATAGGCAAACTGCACCCCGTGAGCGGCAATAACATTAAGGCAAATGAAACAGCTTGAATCGGTAAGCGGATCTGCATATTTATTTTAAGGCCATCCAAAAGTGATATGGTCATAATATCATCATGTTAAAGGTTGAATCATGCAATAAAAAGGGGTTACTGTAGATCATCTGTTAACTGCTAATCTAGCCAACAAAGGATGTTCACCGCATGAAATCTCGCGCAGCTGTCGCATTTGCTCCCGGCCGGCCCTTGGAAATTGTGGAAATTGATGTTGCGCCGCCGAAAGCCGGCGAAGTGCTGGTCAAAATCAGCCATACCGGCGTTTGCCATACCGATGCTTTCACTTTATCCGGCGATGATCCGGAAGGCGTATTTCCGGCGGTGCTTGGCCATGAAGGCGCCGGCGTTGTGGTCGAAGTCGGCGAGGGCGTAACCAGCGTCAAGCCGGGCGATCATGTGATTCCGCTTTATACGGCGGAATGCGGCGAATGCCTGTTCTGCACGTCTGGGAAAACCAATCTTTGCGTTGCTGTCCGCGCCACACAGGGCAAAGGCTTAATGCCGGACGGCACCACGCGCTTTTCCTATAATGGCCAGCCAATTTACCACTATATGGGCTGTTCCACTTTCTCTGAATATACTGTTGTTGCCGAAGTTTCCCTGGCGAAAATCAACCCTGAAGCCAACCCTGAGCAGGTCTGCCTGCTGGGCTGTGGCGTCACCACCGGCCTGGGCGCGGTAAAAAATACCGCAAAAGTTCAGGAAGGCGACAGCGTGGCCGTGTTTGGCTTGGGCGGCATTGGCTTAGCCGTTGTGCAGGGCGCGAAAAAAGCCAAAGCGGGCCGGATTATTGCCGTAGACACCAACCCGGAAAAATTCAAGCTGGCTGAGCAGTTTGGCGCAACAGACTTTGTCAATCCAAAAGACCATGAGCGTCCGGTGCAGGAAGTGATTGTGGAAATGACCGGCTGGGGCGTAGACCATTCATTTGAATGCATCGGCAATACCAATGTGATGCGTTCTGCGCTGGAATGCGCGCACCGCGGCTGGGGCCAGTCGGTGATTATTGGCGTGGCGGGCGCCGGTCAGGAAATTTCGACCCGCCCATTCCAGCTGGTGACTGGCCGCACATGGAAAGGCACCGCATTTGGCGGCGTCAAAGGCCGTTCGCAGCTGCCGGGCATGGTGGAAGAAGCCATGAAGGGCGACATTCAGCTTGAGCCTTTTGTCACTCATACCATGGGGCTAGATAAAATCAATGAAGCCTTTGATTTAATGCATGCCGGTGAATCAATCCGCTCTGTGGTGCATTTTACCGACTGACTGCGGACAGACCTGAAAAATTGAGTGAATAAAAACCAAGCTCCGGCTTAATGTTATTCAGTTAAGATTTTTTAATCCTCCCCAACCCTCCTTTTTCAAAGGAGGGAGCATTTTGAAATTTAGAATGGTCTTGAATTCAAAAGCATTCCCCCTCTTTTACAAAGAGGGGTTAGGGGAGATTTATCAATGAGTAATAATTAAATTACGCTTAACTGATCAGCATTAAAGCTCCAGCTTGGTTTTTTTATGTCTGGCTGTTGTAAGCCGCATCCTGAATGATGAAGCGCAAGATGCGTGACGAGCTTTTTCCGCATAAAAAGCATCCATCTGCAGGTCAGCATATGGGAAAACATGGCATTTTGTCTGACAGAAAATGCTGAAAACTCAGAAAAGACGAATTATGTCCCGTATTGACATAGCTTCAAAGCGGGCAGCGCACTATCTTGGCATCACAATAAAAAACACTTGTATATTATCTACGGATTTTTTGAGAGGGCCGCATGCAGAGTAATACAGAATATAAGCCGGAGTGGATCCGCGAAGATTTTGTTGATTTCATTGCCGAAAAATTTGACTCAATTTGGGCATGGAAAAGAATTAAAGCTGAAATTGCCAGTGTTAAAGCATTAAGCTCTGACTTTATTCAGCTGCGGCTGCGCCCAAATCAAAATTTTAAAGTTCAGGACTATCAGGCAGGGCAAAGCATTTTGCTGACAGTGCTTATTGGCGGCGTGCGCCATCAGCGCAGCTATTCAATTGTCGATATTTCAGATCAGGGGCAAATTGCGATTGCTGTGAAAAAGCAGGGCGCGGTCTCAAATGCCTTAACAGCCTTGCAGGCGGGCGCTGTGGTGGAAATTTCCAAGCCGCAGGGCGGATTTGTCCTTAAGCCATCGGCCCAGGCCAGGCTGCTGCTGGCTTCCGGCAGCGGCATTACGGCAATTTACGCCTTATTGGCAGCGCATTTGCGTCAAAGCCAGCAGCCTATTGACCTGATTTATTTCACGCGGGACGGTGCCTACGCCGCTGAAATTCAAGCTTTGGCGGCGCAATACCCGCATTTTAAGTTTCACTTAATCAATACGCTGCAGCAGAAACAGCATGCAGATGCCGCGCTCTTAAAACAGCGGGTTCCAGATTTTAAAAGCCGCGACTGCTATGCCTGCGGCGCTTTAGCCATGATGCAGAGCATTCAGCAGCTCTATGCGCAACTGGCTTTAACTGAGCAGCTGTATACAGAGTATTTTCAAATACCTGCAGATGAAAGCCTGGAGTCGCAGCCGGTGAAATTCCTGTGCGCGCAGCAGGAATTTCAAGCCCAAAGCAATTTGCTGGAAAGCGCTGAACTGGCTGGATTAAAGCCCGCGCATGGCTGCCGCATGGGCATTTGCAATACCTGCTCATGCACCAAGGTTCAGGGTTCGGTAAAAAATATGCTCACGGGTGAAATTGACAGCCGGAACAATGCGCAAATTAAGCTGTGCATTTCTCAAGCCATCAGTCCGGTCGTGATTAATCTATAAAAAATGCAGGGCAGAAAAAAATGAATAAACCCGTTAATTTGAATGAAAACAGCAAGCTGCATTATCTAAGCTCAGATCAGACCGAAGAGCTGGGCGCCAGAATTGAAGCCGTCCGCCGTGAAATTATGGACAGCCTGAACGAAAAAGACGCGCAGTATATTTATAAGATCCGCAATTTTGTCCGCTATAGCGAAATTGCTTCACGCGGCCTGCTGATGTTTGCCGGCTGGCTGCCGCCAGTATGGCTGCTGGGTACAGGCCTGCTGGGAATTTCCAAAATTGTGGAAAATATGGAATTAGGCCATAACGTGATGCATGGCCAGTTTGACTGGCTGAATGATCCGGCCTTAAATGGCGCCAATTATGACTGGGATACCATTGCGGCGGGCGATGACTGGAAATACACCCATAACTATATTCATCATACCTATACCAATATTGTGGGCATGGATCATGATGTCGGCTATGGCCTGATCCGCGTCAGTGAGTCGCAGCCGTGGGAGCCGCGCTTTTTATTCAATATTCCTTTAGCTGTGCAGCTGATGCTGTTCTTTGAATGGTATGTCGGCATTCAGAATTTACATTTGGAAGATATTTTCGCCTATAAAACCAAGAGCTGGCGCGATGTGTGGAATGAATCGGCCAAAGTCCGCATGAAAATGAAGCGCCAAGTGCTGAAAGATTATGTGTTTTTTCCAATCATCGCCGGGCCGAATGCCATTCCTGTATTTGCCGGAAATGCCGCAGCGAATGTGATCCGCAGCCTATGGGCGTCGGCTGTGATCTTTAACGGCCATTTCACTGAAGATGCAGAAACCTTTGAAATGGACAATACGGAGAATGAAAGCCGCGCAGAATGGTGCTTGCGCCAAATCCGCGGTTCAAGCAACTTTTCCGGCACCGCATGGCTGCATATTTTAAGCGGCAATTTAAGCCATCAAATTGAGCATCATTTATTTCCAGACATGCCGGCAAACCGTTATGCAGAAGCTGCGCCAAAAATTAAAGCGCTGTGCGCGGAATACGGCATCCGCTATAACGAAGCCAGCTTTATTAAACAGTTTGCCAGTGTCTGGATGCGCTTAGCGGAGTGCTCATTGCCGAATGACTGGAAAGCGGAGGCGAAGCATTCTGTGGCAAAGGCAAAAGAGCTGCTGCGGAAATTTAAACTTTGACCCTGCGGACAAGCCGCAGAGCACTGTTTAATGCCAGTCAGTGCTGAAGTTGGCTGGCACTTGCTATTTATTGGGGTTTTTCGCGCTGAAGCATACTATTTTGCGCACCAAAAAATGAGAAAAGGTGTTCAGCTTTTTGATGGCTGAATAGCAGCTGCTTCATTTTGGCGGATACTCAGTTAACTTAAGCTGAATTAAAATGATGCGGAAGCGAAAAAGTGGTTTCATGCATGCTGTATAGCGCCGGTTTTTGATCAGCCTTTCAAGGGCAGGCATTATGTGAATGATGAACAGATTTTGTTCATTTTTTATCAGTTTTTTTAAAAAAAGCTATTGTCAAAGCGCTGAATACAGCGTATTTTAATTTCCAGATACTTACTTTTTGATGACATCAAGATGTTAAAGCAGCCTCTAATTTCAAACGCTTCTTATTATTTCTGGCAATTTAGATAATTGCCTGAACGCGTTTGGGCAAAGAAATGGTTGCCCACCAGTTGATACCTGATCGGCAACCCTGGTCAGGTTTTTTTATGTCTTGATTTTTATAAATTTTTTGGAGAATTCGTCATGATGGCATTTAACTGTTCATATTTTAGCAGCGCATATTGGTTTTACTTTAGTCAAATTAAAACACTTAACCAGAAATCGATTAGACCCATAACGCTCAAATAAAAGCTCGGACTGCGAAATGATCAGCAGTCCCAAGGAAAGGCCAATGAACGCTCTAAATACCGCATTACAAAAATCTACGGCTAAAGAAAAAATTTTAAGCCTGCCGCATCAGCTCAAGGCGCAATTGCCTTTGTCCAATCCGCTTGCGCGGCAAATTGCTGAACAGCGCGAAACCATACAGAATATTTTAGAAGGCAGGGATAAGCGCCTCTTGGTGATTACCGGCCCATGCTCCATCCATGACACTGAATCCGCTTTAGAATACGCAGAAAAATTAAAGCAGCTGCAGGCGCAAGTGTCTGATCACATTTTTCTGGTCATGCGCGCCTATATTGAAAAACCGCGCACAACAGTCGGCTGGAAAGGTTTCCTGTATGATCCGAACTTAGACGGTTCATCCAATATGCAATTGGGTTTGGAAAAATCACGCGAACTCTATCTTAAAATTGCGGCCATGGGCCTGCCGATTGCTTCGGAAATCCTCAGCCCAATAGCGACTGCATACTTCGATGATCTGCTGGCTTGGGGCGCAATTGGCGCGCGCACCAGCGAATCGCAAATTCACCGTGAAATTTCCAGCCATATGCCGTACAGCATTGGCTTCAAAAACGGCACAGACGGCTCGATTCAAATTGCTTTAGACGCCATTCAGTCCGCCTCTCATCCGCATCAGTTCTTAGGCATGAGCCAGTCGGGCCTGCCAAGCATTTTAGAGTCACAGGGCAACCCTAAAGCGCACTTGATTTTGCGCGGTGCAAACAGCGGGCCAAATTACCGGCTGGCTGAAATTGAGCAGATTAAAGCCAAAGCGAAAGGCGAGCTGCCGGCTTTGGTGATTGACTGCAGCCACGGCAACAGCAGTAAAAACCCAATGCTGCAGCCTGACGTTTTGCGTACGATTGTCGATGAGCGCCATTTAAGCAATGTGCGCGGTGTGATGCTGGAAAGCCATCTGCTGGATGGCGCGCAGAAAATTTCCTGCGCAATGGCTTATGGCCAGTCTGTGACAGACGGCTGTTTAGGCTGGGATAAAACCCATCATCTGCTGCTGGAGATTGCCGAAAATCTGAGCGGCTGCCGCTGCAGCGCAGCGCCTAAGCAGGGTTCAGGGCTGAATTTGCTTCGGGACGGTGCTACGCTTAAGGGGGCGTGTTCACTGCATCCAGCTTGAGCCGGATCAAAACTGCACTGCCTTTTGAGCTGAAAAGGCAGTGCATCAAGCAATAATGCGGATGTTTGATCTGAAGCACATTTTTCGTGAAAAATATATTGAAAAATTAATTATTTATATTTGTGTAAATATTTGATTTTCTTCATAATAAGTCAGTGCAAAAATAAAAACTGTAATTGACCGGTGATTTTGCGCTGCTGAATTTATTTGGGGAAAATTTTTTATGTACACAGCCGAATTGCTGGAAGACGCGCGCCGCTTAATGTTCCATATGTTGACCAAAGTCGTGGAATACGGCGGTTCTGATTTATTTATTACCGCAGATTTTCCGCCGAGCATCAAGCATCAGGGCTTAATGAAAGCTTTTGGCCAGCAGGCGCTGACAGCAGATAAAACTAAATTATTCGCCTACAGCCTCATGAATGAAAAGCAGCGCAAGGAATTTGAAACGGAGCTGGAATGCAACTTCGCCATCAGCGTGCCGAATGTTTCGCGCTTCCGCGTCAATGTGTTCCAGCAGCAGCTGAATACCGGCATGGTGATACGCACCATCACCAATGAAATTCCAAACTTTGTCCAGCTAAAGCTGCCGGAATCGCTGAAAAACGTGATTATGGAAAAGCGCGGCCTGGTGCTGGTTGTAGGCGGCACAGGCTCAGGGAAATCCACCTCTTTGGCGGCCCTGATTGACCACCGCAATGAGCATTCTGCAGGGCATATTATTACCGTGGAAGACCCGGTGGAATATGTGCATAAGCATAAAAAATCCATGATTACCCACCGCGAAGTCGGTGTGGACTGCCATTCCTGGCACAATGCCTTGAAAAATACCCTGCGTCAGGCACCGGACGTGATTCTGATTGGCGAAATCCGCGACAGGGAAACCATGGAGCATGCCATCGCATTCGCCGAAACCGGCCATTTGTGCTTAGGCACGCTGCATGCCAATAACGCCAATCAGACTTTAGACCGCATCATCAACTTTTTCCCGGAAGAGCGCCGCAATCAGCTGCTGATGGATTTATCGTCCAATATGAAAGCGGTGATTTCACAGCGCCTGATCCGCACCGAAGACGGCAAAGGCCGGCGCGCGGCGGTGGAAATCATGCTGAATACGCCGCTGATCTCTGACTTGATTTTAAAAGGCGATTTTCATGAGCTGAAAGCCATTATGGGGAAATCACGCGAACTGGGCATGCAGACTTTTGATCGGGCTTTATTCGAGCTGTATAATGACGGCGCAATTTCATACGATGAAGCCTTGCGCAACGCGGATTCAGCCAATGAGCTGCGCCTGCAGATCAAGCTGAAAAGCCCGCGCGCCAACCCATTGCTGCAAAGCGCAGCTTCAGACTTCAGCATGCTGCCTGAGCAAAAAGCTGAAGAAGAGGCGGCGGAACCGGCTTAAGGGCCGCAGGCCAGAATGCTGCTGAACATTTTGCAGCATCCCTGAGGTATAAAGGCATGATGGATTCATGCCTTTTTCATGCAGCCCTTTATGCCTTAAGCCGCGCATGGCGTTTATGCAGATCCAATGGCATGAATGGCGTGAAAATAAAAAAGCAGACAGCTGAACCGGCTGGCATTCCGGTTAAGCAGGCTTTTGCGCCACTGCAAATTTATAATACAGCAGGCTGGCCAGAACGAGCGCCGCGCAGCAGAGATAGGCCGCGCTGTAGCCGGCATTCGCAATCAGCATGCCGATAACAATTGAGCCGACCGCAATGCCCAGATCATAACCGGTGAAATAGGTGGATGTGGCATGGCCGATGCGGTTTTTCGGCGAGCGCTGAATGGAAATCGTCTGCAGGCAGGGCTGCGCCGAACCGAATCCTATCCCAATCAATACCGCGGCGGATAAGAAGCCGGCGACAGATTCAATTTGAGCTAAAACCGCCAGCCCGATGGCAAAGAGGATCAAGGCGGGATAGACCACAGCGCTTGGCCCTTTGCGGTCATAGAGCTTGCCGGTTATTGGCCGCAGCACCATCATGGAAATGGCAAACACCGCAAAGAACATGCTGGCATAAGCAAGCATATGTTTGGATTCTGCAAAAGTTGCAATAAAAGACATGATGCTGGCATAGCTGAATGAAATCATCATGGCCATTAGGGCCACCGGCAGGGCTTTGAATTCAATAAAGTCATGAATGCTGATGCTGCGCTTTTCAGCGCGCGGCTCAGGCTTTTTATCGGCAGGCAAAGGAATAAGCAGGCAGAAAATAAAGCCAAGCACGATGAATCCAGCCAGAATGCCTGCGATGGCAGTATAAGGCATGCTTTGAATCAGGCTAAGTCCAAGCAGCGGGCCAAGCACGATGCCTAAATTGATTGACATCAGAAAATAGCCCATGCCTTCGCCTTTGCGCGCAGCGGGAATAAATTCGTGGGCAATCGGCACCGCAACCGTGGTTAAGATGCTGAACCAGATGCCATGCAGGAAGCGGATCAGCAGCAGCGCCGTCAGATTATCCGCCATGACATAGGCCAGGCTGAAGAGGCAGAACAGCGTTTCTGAAATATAGAGGGTTTTTTTTGCGCCGAGCTTTTCAATAATCAAGCCGCTGAATGGGCGCACCGCAATGGCTGAAGCCATGAATAGCGTCATGGCTAGGCCCGCCTGAGACAGGCTGCCACCTAAGTCATTCACAATGTAGATGGGCAGAATGGCGGTTTGCGCGAAATAGAAAATAAATAGAAAAAGGTTATTGGCCAAGCACAGAATAAACGGCTTATTCCATAAATGTTGAGCAGCAGTGTTCATAATTCACCTGAATACAGAGGTCGGACAGGCGGCTTGGCTTAAGCGTTTTAAAATTATTGTCCGCTCAGAATACAGTCAAGGCGTCATGGGAATGGCCAAGAGTGTAAGGCGGTTTTGATGAAAAGTATAGTTTTAAGTGATATTTTTATGTATTTTTAATATTAAATACGGATAAAAATATAGGTGAAATATCTTAATTTGATTATTTTAATGTTTATTTTGGTTTTGTTTTTCAGGGCTTAATACCTGCCGGAAACAGCTGATGAAATACCTAAAAGTATTCGCAAAGCCGTCTATCTCCGGTTAAATCAGCTGCGGTTTTTAGCTGTGAGAATTGCATAGGAACAGCTGGCAAGGCTATCTTTAGGGAATTTCCTTCAAAAAGGCGGCTTAAATAATTGGGGGCTGGCTTATCCGCGGCATCTATCTTCCAGCTGCCTGATTTTTTTGCTGTGCCGGTCAATACGCAGTTTGCAGGCATAAAAAAATCAGCCATTCGGCTGATGCTGACTAGTTAAGCGTAATTTCATTATTACTGATTGATAAATCTCCCCTAACCCCTCTTT